>UQFW01000016.1 GCA_900540405.1 Candidatus Avelusimicrobium faecicola
CACCTTAAACGCGGCGAACATTGCCAATAACTTGAGCGACTCCCGCGCCCAAGCCGCCCATTATGCGGTGACGACGGCGGCGCCGCGCACTTGGTGGCAACGCTTATTGGGGGCCAAAGCGGCCAATTTACATTTTAATAATCCCAACGCGCAAGCCGGCGGTGCGGAAGTTTCCGGGGAAATGTCGGATGCGGAGTTAGGGGCGGATACGGAACACGGTTTCAAAATGACCTATGTGGATGAATCCGGCACCGAACAAACCTTGCCCGTAAACGTAAAAATAGAAAAAGGATTCAAAACGGCCGGGTATAACCGCATTACGTTCACCCAATCTAATGTGGCGGAATTGCGCAATCAGGCTCAAACTCCCAAAACGATGGCGCATTTCTTTATGAAACTGAAAGCCGGGGAATTGCCGCGCCTGGTGGAAGCCGCCCAGCGGGAAAACATCCAACTGAAAATTAAGTTGGAATCTTCCCCCAATGTGGCGCATAAAACGGTAGACGCGCAACTTTATGCCCAGAACGGGGCCATGTTGCCGGTAATTGTGGAAATGCCTGCCAGCTTGCTTAAAAAAGGCTCCCGCCTGGTAATGACCGACGACGGCCGTTTGGGAATGTTGGACGCGCAAGCCCTGCTGGCGCAGGATGCTTCCGGCCGGTTGGAAATGGCCAGCCCGCTCCATTCGCACTTACACTTTTTAAGCAATTACTATGTGCGTATGCCCAAACACCAAATTGGCAACTGGGTTAAATTATTCAAAAATGCCCAACAGTATTTTGATATTTCCGTTTTGCCTACGCAAAACAAAGCGCAGTTGGTGGTGCGGGACGTTTCTTTAACCAACGTCAGCTTGGGTAAAACCATGGCGCCTATTGCCAAAAAGCAGTTGGGTATGTCGGTAGACAACGCCACTACGCTGATGTTTATTATTAACTATATTTTGCCGGGGTTGGCTTCTTTAATTAACCCGGTGCTTAAAAAATACGGCGAAAAGAAACTGCTGACTATTTCTTTGGGAATGTCCGCCCTGGCCGGGGCCTTGGCTACGGCGGCCGGATTCTACGGGTTTGTGGAAAACCTGGATGTCAGCAATTTTGACCGCGTGCTGTTTGTGTCCGGGCTCGTGTTGATGAGCGCCTCCAGCATTTTGAAACAGCTGGTGTGCAATATGTTAATCCGCGCTAACCGCGGGGAAGTGACCGTCAATGCGCCCAAAAAAGCGGCGCCGTCCGCGGCGGAAATTAAAGCGGCGGCGGAAGCGGATTTGAAAGACTTAACCCGCCGTATGAAAGAATTTTTCACGAAGCCTTCGGACGTAAACTTGAAAGACGTGGTACTGTATAACTTGAGCTTCGTGTTCAAAAACGTGGGCACGCTTGCGTTTTTGGCCTCCCCGTATGCGATTAACTGGGTGGTGGAACAGGTCAGCGGAGTTAATTTAGGGTTGGACTATTCCGTCAGCTTCCCCATTTACGCTTTATATAGCACTTGGGTCACCTACCGCGTGATGCGTTCCAATTTGCGGGATGCGTATTCCGCCAAAAACTTGGAACAAAGCCAACGCGCCGTATTGAACCATGTGGAAAAAGCCGCGCAAGCGTTGGAAGAATTGTTCAAATTGGACCCGTCTTCCGCCAAGTTTACGGCTAAGGCCGAAGAAGTGACCCGCAAAATTAAAGAAAGTTTGGACGATTTGACGTTGGCTCAAGTAAAGTTGGACAGCAAAGTAAAGAGCAAAGAAGCGTTTGCCGCCAATAAAGCGCAAGCCCTGGCCGATTTGGAAAAAGCCTTATCCGCCAGCGGTGCGCTGAATAAAGAGCAAGTAAACCAAATTATGGCGCAAGTGAACAAGGACTTTACCCACTTGGGCAAGAGCTTTGCAAGCTGGTGGAAAGTGCTGAAAGAAGCCAAAGGCGTAAAGGCGTTATCTTTGGCTATGACGTTAGCCACGGTACACGAGTTCATTTTATCCAGCTCGTTTGCGGCCAGCATTAATGCGTTGGTGCCGGACGGCGCTTATGCGAACTTCCTGGTGGCGCTGTGCTTGTATGTGCCGTTTATCGCCGGCCGCTTGGGCGGCAACGTGATAGGCAAACGCATCAGCTCCGGCAGTATGTACATTTTATGCTCCGCGTTATCGGCTATCGGTACGGCTATGATGATTGCCAACGTGGGCAACCTGGCTCCTACCATGGTGGGTGCTATTATAGCCAGTTTGGGCGTGGGGAACTTCTTTACCCAAATGTATGATTATATTATGCAGAAACACCCCAAACTCCAACGTGAAATCTCCGTCATCTTGGCCCTTACCATGGCTATTGCGGGTTTGGCTACGTTGCCGGCTTCGTACTTAACGTCCATTACCAAAAACCTGGACTTAATTTACGCCGGCGTGTGTTTAGGGTTGTCTTTAGTCCTTACCCCGGGTATGATGAAAGATTCCACCTTGTTTAAGTTCGTTAATACCCAGGTTAAAAAGCTGTTTGGCAAAAATGCCAAAGCGGCCAAGACTACCAAAAAAGACAAACATAAAGGGGACGGGCCGGCAGGCGGGGCCGCCGCAAAAAGTAAAGCGGCCCCCGGCAAAGCGGCCGCCCCTAAAACGGATGAGCCCGAAACTTTATCCCAAGTATTCATAAAAAATAAGCGAGGCGATATAATCGCCTCGCTGCAAGTTCCGGTATCCCAGGCCGGATTTCAACTAAAACCTCTGCAAGAGGTTTTTATTTTGCCCAGCGGAGAAATGATTTTGCGCGAATACCGGGAAAGCGCTTCCCAAAAAAAAGACACGCATAATTATACGCAAGTGGTGGTGCGTGATGACATAAAGCTGTACCGCTCCATGGGTAAAATAAAAGCCTCTGCGTTAAATCTTAAAAAAATAGGGGAAGGGCTTTTACTGGCTAACAGCAAAATTTGGCCCATGTTTCTAATGTATGTTTTATTGGGCATGAACAACGTATCCACCATTGTTGCTAACTTTGCCGAGGACCCTTTCCACATGAGCAAGTTTGAAATGTTTTTGCTCGGCAATATGGGCACGCTGGCGGTGGGGTTGTTTTCTTTGCCGATTGGTATTTTGCAGGGTAAATTCAGCCGCCGGATGATGTCCAATATCGGTATGCTTTCCATGATTACCGCCTTTGCGGTGCCGTGGCTCGCCGGACTAAACGGCACGTTGGGGGAAGCAACGGATTTGAAACGTGCCGCCTTAATGGCCAGTTTTGTACTCTTGGGCATTGGCGGGGCGTTTTTGGACGTGTCCTTAAAACCCACGGTGTTGGCTATATCCAAAAAAGGCAATTACCAGCGTAATGTGGGCACGCTGGCGGTATTTAAGCAGGTGTTCGGCAACTCCATGAACTATTTACTCCCACCGTTGTTTTTGTGCGTGGCGGGGGCGGATTGGAGCGCGTTTTTCCCGGTATATATGGCGGGCAGTGTGGCGGCGTTTATGCTGTATAATAAATTCCGTATGAAAGAACAAACGCTGGATTTGGTGGCGCAGGCCAAAAAGAAATACAAAGTAAGTTTTAAGAGCATTTGGAATGTTTTTACCGGGAAAAATAAAAAATCCCAACTGGTGCGCAAAAGCGTATATGCCAACATTTTGCATGGGGCCAATATCGGCACGCTGGCGCTGTTTGTAAACAGTTTAATGAAAGAACACTTTGCGGACCCGTCCGCTATGTGGAGCCTGCCTTTCGGGCTGACGCTGGATTCGGATGCGTGGGTGTTGCCTTCTTTTGTGCTGTTTACCTTGCCGATTATTTTCGGCCGGATGGCGGGTACGGCACTTGGTAGCGGTTTCCACTTGGGGGGCAAGCGCTTTGAGCCGCTCAACCCGGGCACGTTATTGCAAGCCAGTGCGTGGGTAAGTTTGTTGGGGGTTTTGCTGATTAATATGCCCAGTTGGCCCGCGCAGGAATTGGGGGCGGTGTTGGCGGCGTTGGGGCTGACGAACTTTGCCCCGATTTTAACGGCGTTCCCGACGGATAAAACCCGCGACGTTTCTGACGAGGTTTCCGCCCTGTTGTCTTTTTCGTCCGTGTTCAGCGCGGCGTTTGTGGTCACGTTTGGGCTGCTATTGGATTTGTTGGGCTCTTGGAATGCCCTTGCGTTTGGGTTGCTGGGCGCGTTTTTTGCCTATTTAATCCACTTTGGCGGGGAAATCCGCCACGGCAAGTTTGACGACCTGCGCGACCCGCACGGCAATACGGCGGAAGAAGCAGAAGAATACGAAGACCCGCTGACGGAGTAGCCGGAAAACCTTTATCAAAAAAAGCCCCGGGCAATTTACCCGGGGTTTTTCGTTTCATTATGAGCGGCAGAACAGTTATTCCGCAATAGAATGGCGGTCTTTTACAATGGATTCCGCCCGCATTAAGGAATGGTCAATGTTGCGGCAGAGGTGGTCTTCCCCTAACAGTTTAATGAAACCGTACTGTTCCAAGGTTTTGCGCACATGCTTTTGTACATGGGATAAAATCAGCTGTACGCCGTCATCTTTACAGCGGTTGTAAATACGCTCTAAAGCGTGGTAGCCGGTGGCATCTATGGCCGGCACACTGCGCATACGCAAAATAAGCACTTTGCAATTTTTGTGGTGTTCCAGCGTTTCCACAAACTGCGTAGCCGCCCCAAAAAAGAATGGGCCGTTAATTTCGTACACGCTGACGTGTTTGGCAATTACTTTGGTGTCAATGTCGTCTTTGCGGCGCACTTCGTCCATAATATCGTCATCCGTATTGGTAATTTGGTACACGTCCGCCATGCGTTTCATAAAAAGCACCGCCGCCAACACCAGGCCAAATTCTATGGCAATTACCAAGTCAAACACCACGGTCAGCGTGAAAGTGGCCAGCAAAATCAGCACGTCCCCCAGCGGAGCCTTAAATAACGCCTTAAAACTGCGCCAGTCGCTCATGCGGTAGGAAACCAAAAACAAAATAGCCGCCAAACTGGTCATGGGAATACGCCCAATCCACCGCATGAGGCACAACATCATTAAAAACAAAAATACGGCGTGCGCCATACCGGCAACCGGGGTGCGGCCGCCGTTTTCTATATTAGCGGCGGTTCGGGCAATCGCGCCGGTGGCGGGCAGGCCGCCAAACAGGCCGGAAGCCACGTTGGCAATCCCGGTGGCTACCAATTCCATATTGGAGCGGTGGCGTTTGCCAATCATACCGTCCGCCACTACGGCGGAAAGCAAACTTTCAATGCCCGCTAACAGGGCAATCGTCAGGGCCGGGCGCATTAAATTTTGGATGGTATCCCAGCTGACGGCGCCCGGCAGGTGCGGCATAACCAGCGTGCTGTCCACCGCGCCGAACGTGCTGGTAATGGTGGGCACGTTCATCCCCGTCACGCTCACCAATACGGCGGTAATTAACAAGGCCGCCAGAGAACCCGGAAACGCCTTCCATTTTTTAGGCCAAAAAAGAATAATCGCCAGGGTCAGTAGCCCCACCGCCAGGGCCGCCCAGTTGATTTGCCCCAAACTGTGGAAATACAAACCCCATTTGGCAAAAAAGCCGGAGGGAATGTCGGTAAGTCCCAGCCCCAAAAAATCGTTAATTTGGGTAGAAAAAAGCACCACGGCAATCCCGCTGGTAAATCCGGTTGTCACGGGGTAGGGAATGAACTTAATAAAACTGCCGAATTTGCACACCCCCATAAAAATTAAAAAAATCCCCGCCATAATGGTAGCGGTCAACAGCCCGGCCAAGCCGTATTGTTGGATAATGCCGTATACAATCACTACAAACGCGCCCGTAGGCCCGCCGATTTGCACGCGGCTCCCCCCAAAAAGGGAGATAATAAACCCGGCCACAATGGCCGTAATTAAGCCTTTTTCCGGTGTCACGCCGGAGGCAATCGCTAATGCGATAGAAAGCGGCAGGGCGATACACGCCACCACCAGGCCGGCGCTTAAATCTTTTAAGACGCGGCGGGAGGAAAACTCCTCCGGACGGTTTTTAATCAGGGTGAGTAATTTGGGTCTTAACATTTTATTTTTAACGTTTTAATAACTTGCTGAGGAGCCGGTCATAATACGGTTGCGGCACCGGCATACCCGGGGTGGAATTGCGCCCGCTGTGGGGGCCGTGATAGTCGGACCCGGCAGTGGCAAACAAATCATACTTGCGGGCAATTTTTAACAGCTCTTGTTTTAGGGTGTATGTATGGGCGGGATAAAAAACTTCCAATCCGTCCAAACCTGCTTCTTTCCAGGCGGGAAAGTTCCACACGGCTTGCGTAAGGCCGGGGTGGGCAATAACGGCCAGGCCGCCCGCGGCTTTAATGGCGCGGATGGCTTCCGCCACGCTGACTCCTGCCGAGGGCACATAACCCGGTTGCCCAGGCACCAACCAGCGGCGGAATCCTTCCTGGCGGGAGGGTACGATGCCTTTTTGTTTGAGGGCATCCGCCACATGGGCGCGGGAAACCGTATTGGGCGCGCGGGAAAATACATCTTCCGGCGTAAGGTTCAAACCGGCGGCTTGCAGTTGGGCAATAATTTTTTTAATGCGTTCTACCCGCACTTGGCGGTTGTGGGCCAGAAATGCGGCAAACTGCGGGTCGTGAATGTTTACATTCAAACCTAAAAAATGCAGGTGGTCGTGTTCCCGGGTGCTTATTTCCACGGCGGGAACAAAGGGGATATGGCGGGCTTCACATTCTTGTTGGGCTTGCAAAACGCCGTCCACGGTGTCGTGGTCGGCCAAGGCAAAAATGCCTACACCCGTTTTTTGGGCGGCAATAACCACTTCGCGCGGGGAAGACGTCCCGTCCGAAAAAACAGAATGGGTGTGTAAGTCCGCCTTAGGCATTAAACGCGTTCCACCGCCGTCACGCCGGGCACTTCCGCTTTAATTTTGCGTTCCACCACGGCTTGCAGGGTCATTTGCGCGTGCGGGCAACCGCCGCAGCGGCCCCGTAAACCTACGGTGACGATACCGGTTTTTTCATCAACGCCAATCAGTTGGATGTCACCGCCGTCGGATTGCAAAATAGGGCGGATTTCTTCAATTACTTTTTCCACTTGTTCTTTCATTTTTAACTCCGTTATAAAAGGTATTCTTTATTATAGCTTTTTTGGCCCCGGTGCGCGGAAATGCGTAAAAATTTGCAAAAATACCGGCAATATTTGCTATACTTTGAGTGTAGCAGACTAAATTTTGCTTGTGATATGGAATGCTTTATTGAGGAGAGAACATGAAAAAAATTGTATCCATATTCGTCTTGTTTTTACTGGTAAGCGCACCCGCTTTTGCGCAAAAATACGCTAGCGTAAAAGCTAAAAGGGCCAACATCCGCACCTGCGCGGGCACCAAATGTGCCATTAAATGGTATGCGTGGAAATACACCCCCGTTATTATGGTAAAAACCAACGAAACGAAAGACTGGGTGTTAGTAAAAGATTTTGAAGGTTTTAACGGTTGGATTTCGGCCGACTTGCTGAGCCCTGCCGGCTCTATGGCGGCTAAAGTGGATTTGAACGTACGCAAGGGCCCCGGTGCCAGCAGTGAAGTGGTCTGCACCGTTGAAAAAGGCTATCCGTTCAAATATATTTCCAAAAAAGGCGCTTGGGTTCAAGTGCAGGATGACCCCGCCAAAAAAGCCGAAGGCGTTTGCAAAGGCTGGGTGTATGCCAAAAACCTGTGGGGCTTTTTTAAGCAATAATAAAAAACACCCCGGCGCGGGGCAACCGGCTTGATTTTTTAGGTTTGCCCGCGTAAACTATTAGTAAATATTTCTGGGCCGCTTACTGCTTGCAGGGGCGGCCTTAAAAAGGGTAGAATATTTGTATGAAGAAATTATTGGTAGCTGCTGCGGCAGCCAGTGTGGTGGCGTGTGCTTTCTGTTTAGCCAGAACGGTGCAGGAAGGCCGTTTCAACATTTCCGGAACGGTAGACGTGCCGGAAAGATTGGTTAAAATTGCACAGGCGGACAACAACTCCTGTTCTATTATTGTTAAGAACGAGGCCGATGTCCCCGTGGCCATCAAACGGGTAGTAAACCCTAAATTTCCGTTAGCTTTCCACTTGGGGGAAGAAGATTTATTAACCCCTAAATTGGAGGGCGACTTAAAACTGGAAGTACAAATTAATAACCATGGCCAACTGGGCGTGCTGAAAGAAGGGGATATTTTCGGGGCTTCGGCCGCTTTGGTAAGGCCCAACGCCAAAAATGTGTTGGTGCAGGCCGATAAAATGACCGGTATGCCGCGTTTAGCGCGCGGCGCCACCCGCGGCAACTTCTTCCGCACGGCGGCCCGTTAGTTTTAATAAACAATCAAAACCCCGCTTGTTGGCGGGGTTTTTAGTCTGCGGGCGGAAAAGTTTTTTACTTGACGAACGGCCCCAGAAATAGCACAATAAAATAAGAACTTTTGATAAGGAGTATTTGCCCATGAAAAGATGTTTGTTGCTGCTGGCTGTTTTGGCGGCGGCGTCCGCGTTGCAAGCGCAGGACGGGCAAAAATATTCGCGCGAAGATGTATTAGCCGTATTTGCCCAATATAACCCGCAAGTGTTGGAAAATGCCAAAGTAAACGAAGATTACAACCGCATTTTGCAACAGTGGGCTACTGCTTATCAGCGGGAAAAAAGCCCGCAGGCCGATTGGGAATTAATGGCTGTAGCTAAAAATTTTGATAATTCCCTGCGGTTATTTGCCATTACCAAAACGTACGAAGAAAGCCTGGCTTTGCAAAAAGCCGCCAATATGGAGTTGGCTTCCTTGGACGTATCCACCCGGCAAGCCCTTTTGGCCGTTTTTCAAGATATTTATAATGCTACTTTAGATATTAAAGCGCAGGAAATTGCCCAAACCAAAGCCCGCATGAAAGCCGTTAAAAAGGATAAAACCCTGGCGGCCGAACAGCGCAAGCAAAAATTGGCGCAGGAAAAGAGCCTCCTGAAAGACTTAAAAACCGAGGTCAAAACGCTTAAAAAAGATGCCTCCTCTAAAGTGCAAGCCGCCAGTGACGTCTATTTTGCGGATATAAAAGCGCAAGCCTTGGCCCGATTTGAGGCCGCTTACAAGGCCGCCCTGGAGCAAGCGCAAGAAGCAAAATCTTCTTCCAACCGGCAAGTAAAAAGCAAAAACAAAAAACCCGTCGGCAAATAATTTTATGCCCAAAAACGCCTTCCTCCCGATTAGGGAAGGGGGCGTTTTGCCGTGTAAAACCATTTTAGTTGTATATTTTAGTATAAAGGAAATAAAACAGTATGATTAGAACCGTTATTGATAAAATTTTTGGTACCAAAAGCGAAAGAGACTTAAAAAAAATCCAACATTATGTAGATGATGCCAACCGTTTTACGGCGGAGTTTGAATCTTTAACAGACGACGCCTTAAAAGCCAAAACGGACGAATTTAAGGCCCGCTTGGCCAAAGGGGAAACGCTGGACGATATTTTGCCCGAAGCGTTTGCGGTGGTGCGTTTGGCGGCCCAGCGCGTCATCGGCCTGCGCCCGTATGATGTGCAAATGTTGGGCGGTATCGTTTTGCACCAAGGCAAAATTGCCGAAATGGGCACCGGGGAAGGGAAAACCTTAGTGGCGGTGTTGCCCTCTTACTTAAATGCGTTGACGGGCAAAGGGGTACACGTCGTCACGGTGAACGACTATTTGGCCCGCCGCGACCGCCAATGGATGGGCCCCATTCACGAATTTTTAGGCTTAACGGTGGGGTATATCGGCCATGATATGGATAACGACGAACGCCGCGAAATGTACGCCAAAGACATCACCTACGTCACCAATAACGAATTAGGCTTTGACTACCTGCGCGACAATATGGTTATTTCCCGCGAGGACCGCGTTTTGCGCCCGCTCAATTATTGTATTGTGGACGAAGTGGACTCCATTTTAATTGACGAAGCCCGCACCCCGCTGATTATTTCCGGCCCGTCCGAACAAAGCACGGATAAATATTACATTGTAAACCGGTTGGTGCCCTCCTTAAAAGTGCGCTTGATTACGGAAAAAGACGAAGTAAAAGCCAAATACGAAGGCACCAAACTGGAAGAAGGGTATGATGCCATTGTGGACGAAAAAAACCATACGGCTACGCTGACGGATTCGGGTATTGCCAAGGCGGAAAAATTCTTAAACGTTCCCAATTTGTATGATGACGTCGGCTCCAGCTGGGTACACCATATTACGCAAGCCCTGCGCGCCCACCACTTGTACGAACGCGACGTGGCTTATGTGGTCAAAGACGGCGAAGTGGTGATTGTGGACGAATTTACCGGCCGCTTAATGCCGGGCCGCCGCTGGAGCGACGGGCTCCACCAAGCGGTAGAAGCCAAAGAAGGGTTGCAGATTAAAGAAGAAAACCAGACGTTGGCTACCATTACTTTCCAAAATTTCTTTAAGTTGTATAAAAAACTATCTGGTATGACGGGTACCGCCATGACGGAAGCCAACGAATTTTGGCAAATTTACAAATTGGACGTGGTGGAAATCCGCCCCAACCGCCCCTCTAAACGCATTGACTACCCGGACCAGGTATTTTTAACGGAACGGGAAAAATTCAACGCAATTATTAACGAGGTGGAAAGCCTGTGGAAAACCGGCGCCCCGGTTTTGGTGGGTACGCGCTCTATTGAAAAATCCGAAAAACTTTCCGCCATGCTCCGCGCCAAAGGCATCCCGCATAAAGTGTTAAATGCCAAATATCACGAAATGGAAGCCCAAATTATCAGCCAGGCCGGGCGTAAAGGCGCAGTGACGATTGCTACCAACATGGCCGGCCGCGGTACGGACATTGTATTGGGCGGAAACCCGGCGGATAAAGAGGAACAAAACCAGGTGGTGGCGCTAGGCGGTTTGCATGTAATCGGCAGTGAACGCCATGAAAGCCGCCGCATTGATAACCAGTTGCGCGGCCGCTGTGCCCGCCAAGGGGACCCGGGTTGCTCCCGCTTTTATGTGTCTTTGGAAGACGAACTGATGCGTTTGTTTGCCAATACGGCCAAAATTTCTTCCATTTTAAGTGCTATGGGTATGAAAGAAGGCGAAGCCATAGAATCGCGCCTGATGAGCCGCCAAATTGAAGGCGCCCAGCGCATGGTGGAAGGCCGCAACTTTGACATCCGCAAACAACTGTTGGATTATGATAAAGTAATGAACCAACAGCGCACCGCCGTATACGGTTTGCGCAACGCTATTTTGGACGGGCAAAATATGACGGAAAAATCCGTACAGATGATGGAAGAATGCGTGGATGATTTGGTGGAAATGTATTTCAATCCGTCCCACCCGGGCCGCAGTGATTTCAACACCTTGAATGTGGCGCTGAAGTCCCTTTTCCCCATTAATTTTAACTACAATGCCGAAAATGTGGCCGGCAAAACACGCGAGGCGTTGGCGGACGAAATTATTGCCCAAATTAAAGAATTATACCACGCGCGCGTGGCGTACTTTGCCGAGCAGGGCTTGAACTTTGCCGAAATTGAACGGATGCTTTTGTTGCAAATCTTGGACAGCGCCTGGAAACAAAATTTGTATGAATTGGACCAGTTGCAAAACAGCGTCAGCTTGCGCGGCTATGCCCAAAAAGACCCGCTG
This sequence comes from Candidatus Avelusimicrobium faecicola, assembly GCA_900540405.1. GTDB lineage: Bacteria > Elusimicrobiota > Elusimicrobia > Elusimicrobiales > Elusimicrobiaceae > Avelusimicrobium > Avelusimicrobium faecicola. The sequence goes on from UQFW01000016.1 coordinate 11,589, forward strand.
ATTGAATACCAGAAAGAAGCCTACAAATTGTATTGCGCCATGATGAACCGCGTGCGCGATTTGATGGTGGGCTACATCTTCCGTATCCAGTTGCCGCCGCGCCGCGCGCCGCAAGCCGCCCCGGTGCAACAAACCGGGGAACAGGCGGAAGACGCCGGGCATAAAATCGGACGCAACGACCCTTGCCCCTGCGGGAGCGGCAAAAAATATAAAAAATGTTGTGGAGCCAAACTATGAATAAAATAAAACAGTTCCTTTTGTTGCTGTGTGCGTTTGCGGTAATAGGGGCAATTCCGGTGGTGCTGTCGCGCCGGGAAGTTATCCCTACGGATATGCCGGCTTTATCCCGGGCAGAAATTGTGGCTAATAAGCAGGAATACGAAAAGCAGGAAGCCAAGCAGGAAACGCAAGAGCGCGCCCGCCGTATTGCCAAGGCCCGCTCCGCCAACTTTGCCTGCAAGGCCGACGAAGACTGTATTATTGTGGATAAAGACCCGTGCGGCTGTTTGGTAGGCCCCAAAGGGGTGGTGGCTATTAACGCCTCGCGCTCTTTGGAATTTACCAAATCGTTAGGGAACGTGCTGGCCAAAGCCTGCCCGGACGGCGCCCCGTCGCAAGAAAAAGAATGTAGCCCCAATGCCCGGGCCGTCTGCCGCAATAAGACGTGTAAAATTATTTATTAAGAGTTTGCCGGATGAGCCTTTTTCGCCGCCCTTTAACCGAAACCGCCTCTGCCCCCAAAACTACGTTTAGGGAGCGCGCGGCCGCATGGGGAAAGCGCGGCTTAAAAGGCTTTTTTTTATTACTGTGCGCCCTGGCTACCGCCCTATTGGTAAAAGCCAGTTATCCTAAAGTATCGGTTTATGGATTGGGTTGGGTGGCGCTGGCGCCGTTTATTATGGGCGTGGTGCATGTGCGCAAATTTTGGCGCGCATTTTTTTATTCCTGGTTTAGTGCCATTTTAATTTACGGCGGACTTTTTTGGTGGATTTACCGCACCTGCCGCGAGGGGGGCGATTTAAGCGCCGGGCTTTCCGCGGCGGCCTGGTTGGGGCTTTGCGCATTAATCGGTTTGCAATTTGCGGTTTTCGGCTCCAGTTGTTTCTTTTTGCGTAAACTGCGTGGCTTGTTCCCGCTGATGGCCGCGTGCGGGTGGGTGGCTTTGGAGTGGCTCCACCAAACCTTGGCGTTCCACGCGTTAGGTTTCCCGTGGGTGATGTTGGGGTATTCCCAATGGAATTTCCCTCCGGCGTTGCAAATAGCTTCTTTAACCGGGGTGTATGGGGTTAGCTTTGCCGTGGCGTTTGTGGGCATTTCGGTCGGGTTTGCGTTTTCGGGCAAAGTAGGTTTTAAGGGGGCTGTTTTCCAGCTGATTTTAGCCGCGTGTATGTTGGGCGGTGTAGTGGGGTTTGGGGAGTGGACGCTTTCGCGCCCGGCCCCCAAAGCGCTGTTAAGTGTCAGCACCGCCGTTATGCAACCCAATATAGACCAGTATAAAAAATGGTCGCCGCAGTTTGAAGCGGAAATCCGCTCCACGCTAGAGGATATGGGCCGCCAACTCAAGGATAAACAAGCGCTGTTGGCCGTCTGGCCGGAAAGCGCCGTGCCGGGGGAGCTGACCCAGGAGCCGTATTTAAGCCTGTTTGAAAACATCTCCACCCAAGGCAGTTTGTTCCAGGTGGTCGGCTCCAACGTGACGGGCGATAAACAACAATTTGTAGGGGCTTATGTGGTTTCTCCGTTTGATGATAATTTACAGGAATACCGCAAAGTAAAATTAGTGCCGTTTGGGGAATATATCCCGCTGGAAAGTGTAGTCCGTTCGGTAGCCAAAGACGTAGCCGTATTGGGCGAATTGGGCAGTTTTACCCCGGGGAGCCCGGAGCAGGAGTTGCCGCAGATGTCCGGCGTGCCGTTTGGCATTACCGTATGTTATGAATCCATTTTCCCGCAGTTGTGGGCCAAACAAAACCGCGCCGGGGCCAAGTTTTTTGTAAACGTGACGAACGACGCCTGGTTTTTTGATTCGGATGCGCCTTACCAGCATTTGGCGGTCAGCGCACTGCGCGCGGTGGAAACCGGGCGCCCGGTTTTGCGTGCGGCCAACACGGGTATTTCGGCGGTGGTGGACCGTTATGGGCGGATACAGGAAACGGCCCCGCTCAATACGCGCGCTATTTTAACGGCCAACATTCCTTTGCCCTTAAATGAGGCCCAAAATTTTTATACGCAGTGGGGGGATTGGTTTGCGTGGCTTTGCGCCGCTTTATATTTTACGCTCCTTATATCTGCTATGGTGTTTGCTTATGAATAATATTGAATTTAATGATGTAGATACTAAAATTACGGAAATGGAAACCCGGGTGGCAAAAATCGGGCAGATTGTAAATGTTCCGGCCAAAACGGCGGAAATTGCCGCCCTGGAGCAAAAAACGGCCGACCCCGCTTTTTGGAACGATAACCAGGCCGCGCAAGCCGTCACCCGGCAATTAGACGGCTTAAAAACGGCGGTGTCTTCCTACCAAAATTTAGCCAAGCAGGTGGCGGATGCCCGCGCCTGGTATGATTTATGCAAAGAAATGCAAGACCAAACGGAGCTTGCGCAACTCTATCACTCTTTGGCGGAAACGGAAAAAAATATTGCCCGCAAAGAAAGCGAAATTACCCTTTCGGAACCGAACGACAAACTGAATGCGATTTTAACCATTCACGCGGGGGCCGGCGGCACGGAATCGTGCGATTGGGCCCAAATGCTGATGCGTATGTATACCCGTTGGGCGGAACAGCACGATTTTAAGGTGTCTATTACGGACTCCCAACCCGGCGACGAAGCCGGCATAAAAACCGTCAGTGCCATTATAGAGGGCCCCTTTGCCTATGGGTATTTGAAGGGCGAAAACGGCGTACACCGCCTGGTGCGTGTTTCCCCGTTTGATGCCAACAGCCGCCGCCATACCTCGTTTGCTTCGTGCGACGTGCTGCCGGACATTGACGAAAACATTAATATAGAAATTCCCGAAAAGGATATTCAGCTGGAAACCAGCCGCGCCGGCGGCCATGGCGGCCAAAACGTAAACAAGGTGGAAAGTGCCGTGCGCCTGTTGCACATTCCCACCGGCATTGTGGTTTCCTGCCGTATAGAGCGCAGCCAACTGCAAAACCGCCAAACCGCTATGAAAATGCTGAAAGCCCGCCTGTATGAACTGGAAATGGATAAAAAACGCAGTGAGGCCGAAAAACGCTATGGCCAAAAAGGGGAAATTGCCTGGGGGCACCAAATCCGCTCCTATGTGTTTATGCCGTATCAGCTGGTTAAGGATTTACGCACCGGGTATGAAACTTCCCAAATTAATGCGGTGATGGACGGCGAATTGGACCCGTTCATTTTTGCCTATTTGAACCAACTGGCTACACAAAAAAAATAATGAAACCCGGCCTTTATATACATATTCCGTTTTGCCGCCAAAAGTGCAATTATTGTGACTTTGCCTCCTTTGCCGGGTTGGAAAACCTCATTCCGGCGTATTTGGCGGCCTTGCGGTTGGACGCGGCTAATGCCCCCGCCAAACAGGTGGAAACCTTGTATGTAGGCGGCGGCACGCCCAGTTTGCTTTCCGCCGCGCAACTGGCGCAGTTGTGTACGTTGCTCCAAAAAGAGTTCGGCCCCATTTCCGCCTTGCCGGAATCCACTTGCGAGGCCAACCCGGAAAGCCTCACCCCCGAAAAATTAACCGTACTTAAAAATTTTGGTTTTACGCGCCTGAGCCTGGGCCTGCAAAGTTTGGATGATAAAGAATTAAAACTATTGGGCCGGGTGCATACGCGGGCGGATTTTTTGCGGGCGTATCAGGCGGCGCGTGCGGCGGGGTTTGATAACATTAATATAGATTTAATTGCCGGGCTCCCCGGGCAGACCTTGGAACAGTTTTTGGCTAATTTGCAGGGGGTTATTGCGCTAAAGCCGGAGCATTTATCCGTCTATGGCTTGCAGATAGAAGAAGGCACGCCGTTTTTTGAACGCGGCATTGTGTGCGACCAACTGTTAATGCGCCGCATGCTGGAAGAAACCCATAGGCAGTTGATTCAGGCCGGGTTTGAACATTACGAAATTTCCAACTTTGCGTTGCCCGGCCGGCAGGCCCGGCATAATACTTCTTATTGGCGCGACGGGGAATACATTGGGCTAGGCAGTGAGGCCGCCTCTTACTGGAAAGGCGAGCGCCGCCAAAATGTATCCTCTGTGCAAGAGTACATCCGCCGGATGCAGGCGGGCGAAAGCCCGGTTTGTTATGCGGAGCATTTAACCGGCAAAGAAAAACTGGGCGAACAAGTGATGTTGGGGCTTAGGTTATTGGACGGCGTGGAGCTGACGGACGAAATCCAACAGACTTTCGGGCGGGATATTCAAACCCACATAAAAAACGGACTACTGACCCAAGAAAATAATAAAATAAAATTAACGTTTGAGGGGCTCTTTTTAGCCAATGAAGTTTTTTGCAGTTTTGTGGCCCCCTTTGAGGAAGAATGAATTTAACCCCTATACATACGGATATTTTCCGCGAACGGCAGGACTTGCCCGCGTTTATTACGCGGTTTTTGCCGTCTGTGACCGAGAAAACCGTTTTGGCGGTGGCCTCTAAACTGGTTTGTTTGTGGAAAGGTCTTTCCGTGGCGTACGAAAGCACCGCCCAAAAAGAGGCCCTCATCCGCCAAGAAAGCACTGCGGCTTTGCAAACGCCGTTGGCGTGGCTGACCGTAAAAGCCGGTATGGTTATGACCAACGCCGGGATTGACGAATCCAACGCAGACGGCAAACTGCTCCTTTTGCCCCAAGATTGTTATGCGTGCGCGGAAGAATTAAGAACCGCCTTGCGGGCACATTACGGCGTAAAAGAGTTGGGCGTTGTAATTACGGACAGTATGATTTTGCCTTTGCGCGCGGGCGTGATTGCCGGGGCGGTGGGCTATGCCGGGTTTCAAGGGGTCAAAGATTTGCGCGGCAAGGCGGATATTTTCGGCAAAAAATTAGCCGTCACGCTGGTAGACGCGGCCGATACGTTAGCCAGTGCTGCCGCGCTTTGTATGGGGGAGGCGGACGAAACCTGCCCGCTGTGCGTGATAGAGCGCGCCCCGGTTGTATTTACGGCGCACACCCGCCCGCAGGAAATGCACTACCCGGCCAAAGACGATTTGTATGCCCCGCTGTTTCAAGCGGTGGGTTTACTCAAAGATTAGGAGAACACTATGATAAAGAATGTAATTAATGAGTTCAAAACTTTTGTGATGCGCGGCAATGTAATTGATATGGCTGTCGGTATCATTATTGGCGGGGCGTTTACTAAAATTGTAAACTCCACCGTTTCCGATATTTTAATGCCGCCCTTGGGGCTGCTGATGGGCAAGGTGGATTTTTCCAACTGGTTTATTGTGCTCAAAGACGGCGCCACCGTTCACGGGCCGTATGACTCTTTGTCCGCGGCGGCCGCGGCGGGGGCCACCACGCTGAACATTGGCAATCTGCTCAATGCGGTTATCAGCTTTTTAATTGTGGCGTTTTGTATTTTTATGCTGATTAAACTGATTAATAAATTAAACGCGCCCAAACCGGCTCCGGCCGCGGCGCCTACCACCAAAAAATGCCCGTATTGCTGCAGTGAAATCGCCCTGGAAGCCACCCGCTGCCCGCATTGTACTTCCGAATTAAAATAAGTTTTTGGGTATTTTGTAAAACACCGGGGAAAGGCGCGCGCCTTTCCCTTTTTGCTTGTTTGTGCCGTTCAAATTTTTTACACTAATACTATGATTTATTTTGCACACCGCGGGGCCAGTGCCGAGCGCCCCCAAAATTCCGTAGCCGCCTTTAAGCGTGCCCGCGCCTTGGGGGCCACGGCGTATGAATTGGACGTCCATTTACTGCGTGACGGCCAGTTAGCCGTTCATCATGATTATTCTTTGTTGGCTACTACCGGGCGTGATACTCTTTTGGGCACGCTCACGCAGGCGGATTTGGCCCAGTATCCGCTACTTAATGCGTTTACGGCGGAAAAATGCACCATTCCGCTCTTGCGGGACGTATTGCCGGTGGTGCGCGAAAATTTAGCCTGCTTAAATATAGAAATCAAAAACGACGGCAATTATTACCCGGGCATAGAAAAAGTTTTGCTAGATGAACTGCACGCGCAGGCGCCGGATATGCTGCCCAAAATTCTTTTTTCCAGTTTTGATTATCCCACATTAGCCCGCTTGCGGGCACTGGATAAAAGCGTGCGGATTGGGCGTTTGTGCCGCGCGTTTGATGTGCAAGAAGTGTTGGCGTTAGGGGCGCGGAGCGTACACATGAACCAAAGCCGGCTCACGCCGGAAATTATAAACGCCTGCCACGCACACGGCCTCCAAGTTTTTGCGTATACCGTCAATACGCAAGAGGACGCGGCGCGGCTGGCCGCCCTGGGCGCAGACGGCATTTTTACCGATAAGATAGGCTTTTTCCTTTCCACCCGTTAAGCGGGCACACCTTTTTATCCGCGCGGCGTTCTAACGGCGCGGGCGCTTTTGATAGGTTATGCGTGGCGGTGCATAAAAAACCCGGCATATTAAAGCCTATACCGAGGCCGACAAAGCATTAGCTATGCGTGGCGGTGCATAAAAAACCCGGCATATTTTTGCCGGGTGTGTTTTAAGGAAAGCGGAACCGTTAAAGCGCTAATAATTTGTTATTCCAGCGGGAGGCCGGGTTCGGCTTTTGTTGCGGGGTGGCGGCCCTTAAAATTTTATAAGCGGCCGGATTTTCGTTCTTTTGGGCCCAGCGGAGCGGAGTTTTGCCTTCTTTATCGGTGGCGGACGCATTTTTCGGGCACGTCTGCAATACTAAACGCAGGGCAATCAGGTTGCTTACTTGCCCTTTGTTCGCCCCAATCGCCGCCATGTGCAGGGCCGTCACGCCGTCTTTATCTTTTACGCATGGGTTGGCCCCCCGGCGCAACAGCCGGATAGCGGCGGAGGATTTGCCGTCGCGCAGTAAAACCATCAGGGCGGTGGCGCCTTCGTGGTCGCGCGTTTCTAAAAACCGCATTACGCTAACCGCCGGGGCGGAGTCATGATTACTGCCCAGTCTTAAGGCGCGGGCGGTTTCTAACGCCGTTAAGCGGTTGATAAGGGCGTCGGCAAAGTCCGCATTGGCGGCATAAAACAAGGCAGTGCGGCCCAGTTTATCGGTAGAGAACAATTGCGCGGGTTTGGTGGCCAACGCCAGGGTTTTGGCTAACAAGGCTTTGGGGCCATATTCTGCCGCGCGCATTAAAAAATCGCTCTTAAACACTTGTTTGCGTTCATAGCCGGAAACAGGCATACCGTGTTTATAGTTGGTTTCCACAATGGAAATCGTATCCTTGTATTGGCGGGCAAAATCCTGCCGGGTGTACGCTTGGGCGGTAGCCGCACAAAACAAGGCCAGGGCAACGCTGTATATTATTTTTTTCATTTTTCGGTTCCTCTCTTGCAATAAAAAACCGGCTCCTTTATAATGGGAGCCGGTTTTGAATAAATAAATACAAAAATTAATTTCTTTCGCTCCCTGTATCCTTAATTGTAAACATAATAGACGGGCACACCCCGCAAATTAGGGTGCGTTTAATCAAGGAAAGATTAAAGGAGTTAAAGTGTTTCATACGTTTTATTGTACTTTATTTTTTTATTTTTGCAAACATTTTTTTATTTGTCTGCCTGATACAGCCCGCGCAACAGGGCAATTTCCGCCGCGTAGCCGGGAATATCGTTCGGGGTTTCCAAATAAAACGGCAGATGTTTTAAGGCCGGGTGGTTAATCACCCGCGCCAGGGCCACTGTGCCCAGCGTGCCTTGGCCGATTTTGGCGTGGCGGTCTTTGTGTGCGCCCAACGGGTTTAAGCTGTCGTTTAAGTGAATGGCTTTTAAGCGGTTCAGACCGATTATTTTATCAAAGCGGTTTAATACGCCGTCTAAATCGTTTACAATGTCATAGCCCGCGTCGCTGACGTGGCAGGTATCCAAACAAACGCCCATTTTGTCCGCACATTTTACACCGTCTAAAATTTGGCGCAGCTCTTCAAAGCGGGAGCCGACTTCACTGCCTTTGCCGGCCATGGTTTCCAATAAAACCGTGGTGGTTTGGTGCGGCGTTAAAATGTGGTTTAACAAAGCTGTAATTTGCTGGATGCCTGTTTCTATCCCTTGCCCCACATGGCTGCCCGGGTGAAAATTGTATAAATTGCCGGGCAGAAAATCGTTCATGCGGGCCAGGTCGTCTTGCATAGTCAGCAAGGCAAATTCCCGCGTTTTGGGGTCCGCCGAACAGGCGTTTAAGGTGTAGGGCGCATGGGCGAGCAAGGGGCCGAATTGGTTTTTTTGTGCCAGTTCCCGCAGGTTGGCGGCATCTTGCGGGTCAATGGCTTTGGCTTTACTGCCCCGCGGGTTGCGGGTGAAAAACTGGAACACGTTGGCCCCAATAGAAAGGGCTTCTTGGCCCATGGCCGCAAACCCTTTGGCGGCGGATAAATGGCAGCCGATATAAAACATTTTTGCTCCTCCTGTTGGTGCGCCGCCCGGTGCAAATTAGTGCGCTTTGGCTTGGTTGCGCAAGCGGTGCGGAATATGTTTATATTTTTGCCCGCGTTTGGCGGCTTCTTCGTGGCGTTTGGAAAGTTCCGCCCGGTGGTGGCGGTATACGTCCACGCGGGTGTATTTTAACATCAGGCAAAAATCCACCAACACCATTACAAAGTTTAGCACATACAGCCAAAAAACCAAATCAAAATTATGCAGTATTTTGTGAATCATCCCGCATACATAGGCAAACTCAATGGTAATCATAAACAAAAAACTCTTACCCGCCGCCGTTTTGGTGCGCAAAGAACGGCAGATGTTAAACGGCCAGGCCAGGCCGAACCCAACCATCATTAAGGCTTCAAAAATACTCATTTTTTTTCTCCTTGCGGCGGGTGGAGCGCTATGGAGCGGCGCCTGCCTATACTTATATTTTAGCTTTTTTGTTTTTGGCTGTTCAACGCCATAAAAAACCCGGCCTGGGGCCGGGTTTTCTCAAAATAACAGCGGTTTTATAAGGCGGCAATATCTTTTTCCAGCTCCGCCACATGTTCTTCCGTCGTGGCCCAACTGGTGCAAAAGCGGGTGACGGTATGCTCTTTATCCGGCTGACCGAACCGCGCAAACACATATTTTTTAGCCAGTTTTTGGGCAACCTCATTGGGCAAAATAGGGAATTGCTGGTTGGTGGGGGAACTGTACAACAGCGGGAACCCCGCCTTTTGGAACGCTTTTTTAATGCGGGCGGCGAATTCGTTTGCTTGTTTGGCAATAGTTAAATAGAGGTCGTTTTCAAACAGCGTTAAAAATTGCAGGCCGAGCAACCACCCTTTAGCCAACATGGCCCCGCGTTGCTTGATGTAGTAGCGGAAGTCCTGCTTGAGGGCGTCGTTCATAATTACTACCGCTTCCCCAAACAGCGCGCCTACTTTGGTGCCGCCAATGTAAAACACGTCACAGCACGCGGCTAATTCCGCCAGCGTGACCGTATTTTTTTTGGAGGTCAGCGCGTAGCCCAGGCGCGCGCCGTCCGCAAATAAAAACAAGTTGTTTTTGCGGCAGACGTCGCGCAAGTCCTGCAATTCCTGTTTGGTGTAGAGCGTGCCGTATTCCGTAGGGAAAGAGATATACACCATTTTGGGTTGGGCATCAAATTCCGGGTTGTCTTCCGCCCAGTGTGCATCACACACTTTTTGCACTTGCGCGGCGGAAATTTTGCCTTCCGTGGCGGGCACGGTAAGCACGCGGTGGCCGGTGGCTTCTATGGCACCCGTTTCGTGTACGTTAATGTGGCCGGAATCGGCCGAAATAACGCACTGATACGGTTTTAAGGCAGAAGCAATGACCGTTAAATTGGTTTGTGTGCCGCCTACCAAAAAATGCACCGCCGCTTGCGGGGCTTGCGCTTTGGCGCGGATTAAATCGGCCGCTTGGCGGCAGTAATCGTCCTGCCCGTAGCCGATATTTTGTTCCAAATTTGTTTGCAGGAGCCGGGCCATAATGGCGGGGTGGGCGCCTTCGTTATAATCACAATTAAAACAAATCATAAATCTTCCTGTAAGTAATTTTAACCCAATGGGCGTATGATATATTATAGCTTTTTGTGCGGCTTAAAAAGTACAGGCCCCGCATGCCGCAGGGCCTGTTCAAAAACTACTTAAACCAATACTTAAACGGATACGCCAGCACATATTTTATAAAGCGCGCCGGGTGCATTTGCGGGTCCGGCGAGCGGTCAAAAAAGGCCCAGCGCTGTAAATTGAATTTTTTAATCCACTTGAGCCAGGCGTGTTCTTTATCCGTATGCGGCTTGCCGCCCATAGCCAAATACTCCTGATAAAACGGCTGCCAAAGGGAGTTCCAAGTATACGTCCAAAACCGCACGCCGCCGCCCGCGCAGTGGTAAATCAGCACGTCGTGGCGGTTTTTATCCAAATATTTGGGGTTAGACGGCAAACAGTTGCAAATATCAGGCAAAACTTCTACTTGAATACCAAATTCCTGGAACATCACATTTACAACCCCTTGGTCCGGGCAGACTAAATTTTCCAGCCACTCTGCCGTTTTATGGTAGCACCACATGCGCAATTCCCGGCGGTGGGGGATGTTGTCGCAAAACAGCGTGACCCCCGCATTATAGCAAGGCACCGTCATATCATACTGCGGCATGGGTTTAACAAAGTTTTTAGTAATCAGCGTGAGGCCCTTTTGGGTGTCTTTGCACATAGCCACGCCGGATTTATCGCCAAAGTTATTAAAAATGTAGCTTAAATCGCCGCCAATCATCACGTCTACATCAATATAAAGCACTTTGCGGTAAGTATCCAACAAATCAAAAATTTCATAGCGGGCAAAAGTAAGCTGGGTAAAATGCTTAAAATTAATGTTGTTGAAATCCGTTTCCACCGCAAAATGATACTCCGTAAACTTGCACGGCAAAATGCGGTTCAAAAAGTCTTTATCGGCTTGCGTGAAACCTTGGTAATACACCAAAACATCCGTATTTTTTAATAATTCCTGATTGTATTTTTTAAGGCTTAACAGCGCCACGGAAAGGGTAAAAATAAAGCGCTCGTTGCACGAGAAAAAAATAGCATTTTTTTTAGACATATCCACTCCAATACCGGCATTGTAATATGATAGAATTATAGCATATAACAAGGAGATACCCCGTGGAACCTACCAACCGCCTGCGCCTAGCCGCGTTGCAAGCCCAACAATTAATTAACCTGCATAGCCAAAAAAGCAGTTTGGTGCGTTTGGCTGTTTGCTTGCACCGGGGCCGCAAACAACTTAAAAACCAAATTAAACTTTCCCTGCGTGCGCTTACGCATAAAGCGGTAGTCAGCCCGCGTTTGCGGGTACTGGTGCATGTGCGCGGCGGCATTGGGGACGTGTGTATGACGCGCGTTTTTTTGAAAGCCCTGCGCGCCCAACTCCCCCAAGCGGAAATTTACCTGTGTTATGACAGCCAAAGCGTTGTGGAAGCGCTGTTTCAGGACGGAGCCTATATCAACGGTTTCCAAAACCGTAAATATCTCCCGCAGGATTTTGATTTAATTATATCCGGCTGCCATGTGTTTATTTACCAATATGTAAACCGCGCGCGCGTGGAGCAACTGGCGCCGGGTTTTATCCCGGTACTGGAAAAGGGGTTAAAAATGCGGGATATTTGCCGCGTGTTTGCGGAAAATACGCCGTATTTGGACGGCTATTGGGCCAACGCCACGGTGGAGTACGGCTCCAGCCGGGTGGCTAATTTGGGGTTATCCACCGGGCTTGTGGTAGGGCAAAACGACCGCGCGGAAATTGCGTTAGCGCCTGAGCGCAAGCGGGAATTGCTAAGCGCACTGGGCCTGGCGGATAAAAAATATATTACCATTCACGACGGAATTAATACCAATACGGACACTTCCCACGGCCACCCCACGCGCTGTTGGCCTCAAACGCGGTGGCGGGAGTTCGCCGCTTTGTTTAAGCAGGCGCACCCGGATATTTTACTGGTGCAGTTGGGGGGCAGTAAAAGCCAAGCCTTTGATTTTGCGGACGTTTGTTTAGTGGGCAAAACGGCGGTGAAAGATTTGCCCTATGTGCTGGACGGCGCACTGGCTCATGTGGACGGGGAAAGCGGCATGGTGCATTTGGCTAATTTAACCCGTACGCGCTGTGTGGTATTGTTCGGGCCGTCCTCGGCCGAGTATTTGGGGTATGCGCAAAATGTGAATATTACTTCCCCCAAGTGCCAAAATTGTATGAACATTTTGGAAGATTGGATGACCCGCTGTGCCTTAAACTATGCGGAAAACGAACGATGTTTAGCGGCCATTACGGCGCCGGTTGTATTGGACGGCGTAAATAAAATTTTAGGCGGAAAATAAAAAACTTGCCACACCGCCAAAAAATTGATATACTATTTATGTAGTTTGAAAGAAGCACTTTGAAATTAGCTTTATGAAGGGCCTGTAGCTCAGCTGGGAGAGCGCCTGCATGGCATGCAGGAGGTCGCAAGTTCGATCCTTGTCAGGTCCACCATTTGAAACGATTAGAACCCGCCGAAAGGCGGGTTTTTTTGTTTGTGGTTGGGGCAGGCGCGTTCCACTCCGTTAAAAGCGCAGGAGGGCGCTTTGCGGTGCGGGTTAGAGCCGCAATCAAAAAACGCCGAAAGGCGGGTTTTTTGTTGTGTACTTTTGCGCAGAGTGCAGGCGCGTTCCGCTCCGTTAAAAGCGCAGGAGGGCGCTTTGCGGGGCGGGTTAGAGCCGCAATCAAAAAACGCCGAAAGGCGGGTTTTTTGTTTGTGGTTGGGGCAGGCGCGTTTCGCTCCGTTAAAAGCGGGAAAAGTGTGTGCGCCTGTAATCTCCCCATAAAAGCCG
>UQFW01000017.1 GCA_900540405.1 Candidatus Avelusimicrobium faecicola
GGCATTTTAGCAGGCGTGGCGTTGCCGCAATATGAGGTGGCCGTAAAAAAGAGCCGCTTGGCGGCCGTTATTCCGCTGGTTAAAACTTTGTCGGATGCGGAAGAACTTTACTATAACGCCAATGGTGTGTATACGGGGAATGTATCCAGCTTGGATGTATCCATGCCCCCGGGGGTTGCCTTGGCGGGTGGGGCAACCGATGATGGTTATGTGAAACTTTCTAACGGAATAATTATTGATTTATTGGGTGGTACAGGGGACATAGCGGGAGGAAGTGGTGTATTATATGTGGAGGCCCGCCTGCCGGACGGTACGAATTATATTTATTACCGTCAGTATCTGCAAAATTCATCCAACCCTGGGGAGCGCCGTTGTTTCGGGCATGAAAAAGTGTGTAAGTCCATGGGGGGAACTTTAATTAGCGGCACTACCTACAAATTGCCGTAAATGTTGCGCGTGTTTTCAAAAATCCCGGGTCTGATAATCCCGGGATTTTTCACATCAAAATTGCGTGCTATTTCCGCTCTCCGTTAATAAATACGGCTTTTAGGTGGAAATCCTTGTCAAACAGGGTTAAATCGGCCCGCATACCGGGGGCCACTTGCCCGCGCGTGTTCAGCCCCAGTAAACGCGCCGGAACGGCCGCCGCGCACGCCGCCGCTTGCGCTAACGTAAACCCAAAGCGCACCAAATTTTGCACGCCTTTTAGCATGGTCAGGGCGGAGCCGGCAATCACTTTATCCGCCTTGCGTTTCCAAACGCCGCCGTCCAAAATAACTTCTTCCCCATTGGCATAAAAAGGGCCCTTTTCTTGCCCGGTGGGTTTTAGCGCGTCCGTCACCAAGGCAATTTGTTGGGGCGGTTTTATGCGGCCTAAAAAGCGCACCACGTCCGGGTGAACATGTACGCCGTCGGCAATAATTTCGCACGAAATTTGCGGGTGCAACAGCACCGCTCCGGCGGCCCCCGGTGCGCGGTGGTTAAACGGACTCATGGCGTTAAACAAATGGGTGGCGTGCGTAATGCCTTGGCGGGTGGCGGCTAAAAATTCCTCATAAGTGGCGTTGGTGTGCCCGGCCTGCATTAAAATACGGTGTTCCCGGCAGAACGCAATAACAGGCTCCATGCCGGGGCGTTCGGGCGCCAGGGTCATACTGCAAATTTTACCTTGTGCGGCCTCGTACAATCGGGCCAATACGTCCACAGACGGAGCCAAAATATCCTGCGGTTTCATAACGCCCGGTTTTTGGGGGGAAATAAAAGGCCCCTCCAAGTGGTAGCCGAGCATTTTTGCGCCTGTTTCCCGCCCGAACGCCCCCACGGTGGCGCGCAAAATAGAGGCCATTTCTTCTTCCGTTCCGCAATATAGCGTGGGGCAAAACGCGCAAACGCCCTTTTTAGCCAGCGCGGCGGACATAGCCAGTAAATCGTCTGCGCTGGCGTTTTCCGGCCCGTGCCCGGCGTAGCCGTGAATGTGCAAATCTATAAACCCCGGTGCGGCATACGCCCCGCACGCATCAAAAATTTCCACGTCTGCGGGCAATTCGTGTACGTTTTCATTCGGCAGAACGGCCGTAATGCGCCCGTCCTGGATTTTAATGGTGTGGTTCGGCTGTAAACCGCGCGGGGTAATGGCCGTCACATTAAGTAAAAAAAGTGTTTTCATGGGAGTTCCAGTTGCGCGTCTTGCGCCGGGTAGGCGGCGGCTTGTGCGCGTAATTCGCGTTGCAAGTTTTCGGGCAATAATTGTGCCGCGGCGCGGTCCGCCAATAAGGTGGCGCGCGGGTGTAATTTTAAGGCGGAAATAGGGCAACTTTCGTTGGGTGCCTGTACGGCTAATTGGTGCAGAACAGGCGCTTTGCTTTCCCCGGTGGCTAAAATAAGCACTTCTTGCGCATCAGACACGGTGCCAATGCCCACCGTCAGCGCGTGCGTGGGCACGGCTTGCCAATTATGGTTAAAAAAGCGCGCGTTGGCTTGGCGGGTGCTGGGGGTCAGTTCCACGAGCCGCGTGCGGGAAGAAAAGGCCGAGCCCGGCTCGTTAAACGCGATATGTCCGTTTCTTCCTACCCCGCCGACAAACAACCGTATGCCGCCCGCCTGCCGGATAGCGCTTTCATACGCGGCACATTCAGCGTGCGGGTCCGGCGCCAGGCCGTTTAGCAGGTGAATTTCTTGGGCGGGGATGTTGACGGTATCAAACAACCGGGTGCGCATATACGCGTGGTAGCTTTGGGGGTTATCCGGCGGCAGTTGGGCGTATTCGTCCATATTAAATGTGGTAAATCGGGCAAAGTCCAACTGCCCGGTTTGGTAGAGTTGGCACAGACAGGCGTACATTTCTTCCACCGTTCCCCCGGTGGGTAGCCCCAGCGTAAAGCGTTGGGCCGGGTGGCTCTTAAAAAATGCCAGGGCCGTTTTTTGAATGTAGCGGGCGGCCCATTGGCCCGGGGAACAAGCCGGAATAATTAGGCGCATGGGGTGTCCTGTTGCAAATGGTGTTGGATTTCCGCACTGATTAATTCCACGTCCGGCCCAATCACTACCTGCACCATGCCGCCGGCCGCTTTTACAACGCCGCGGGCCCCTAATTGCTTGAGGGCGGCGGTATCTACCAAATCACTGTTGACCACTTCCAAACGCAGGCGCGTGGCGCAGGAATCCAAGGTTTTAATGTTGGCTTTGCCGCCCAACGCCGCAATATACTTTGCCGCGCGGGAAAGCGGTTGCGGGGCGGCGGTTTGGGCTTGCGGGGCGGCTTGCGGCTGCGGTTGCGGGGCAGTGCCTAACGCGGCGGCGGTTTGGGCTTGCGGCGCGGCGCTTTCTTCCCGCCCGGGGGTGGGCAGATTCCATTTTTTTATGACCCACACAAACAGCGCGTAATACAGCGCGCCGTACGCCAGGCCCACCGGCAGTAAATAAAGGCCGTTGTGCCCCAGGCCATAGCTTAACAGATAATCAAACAATCCGGCCGAAAAGGTAAACCCCAGCTTTACCTGCAATACATTCATTACCACCATGGAAAGCCCGGTCAGCACCGCGTGGAGAATATAGAGCGGAAAGGCCAAAAACATAAACGAAAATTCTATCGGCTCCGTAATGCCTGTTAAAAAAGAGGTCAAGGCGATAGATAATAACAGTCCCGCCGTGGCTTTTTTAGCGGTGGTTTTGGCCGTTGTCAACATGGCTAAACACGCGGCAGGCAGGCCGAACATCATAATAGGGAAGAACCCCGCCATAAACGCTCCGGCGGTGGGGTCGGCGGCAAAAAAGCGGGTCAAATCCCCATGAACAACGGTTTGCACGCCGTTTTGCAGGGTGGCGAAATCCCCAAATTGGAACCAAACCAAATTATTCAAAATGTGGTGCAAGCCGAGCGGAATTAACAGGCGGTTGGCTACCCCATAGCAGAACAACCCCATATTGCCGGATGAAATGGTCCAGTTGCCAAATGCGCCAATCAGCCGCCCGGCAAACGGCCATATAAAATACGCCAGTACGGCTACCAACAAACACGCCGCCCCGGTAATAATGGGCACAAAGCGCCGCCCGCCGAAAAAGGCCAAATACGGGGGGAGTTTAATATCGTGGTAGCGGTTATATAACGCGCCCGCCAAAACCCCGGCAATAATGCCGCCTAAAACGCCCATATCTCCGGCGGGGTCCAACGCCTTAAAAGCCGCCGTTTGAATCACATACCCCACAAACGCCGCCAGCGCGGCCGCGCCGTGGTGTTCGCGCGCAAAACTGGTAGCCACGCCCAACGCAAAAATAATGGGTAAATTGCTAAATACCGCATTCCCGGCCGAGGCCAAACAGGCAATATTGAGTAAATCCGGCTGGCCTAAACGCAGTAGCAGCCCGGCTACCGGCAGCACGGCAATAGGCAGCATAAGCGCTTTGCCCAGTTGAACGAGCCCGCGCCCGACGGCAGAAAAAAATGTTTTTAGCAGTGTCATAAAAGTTTCTCCTATTTACTGAAATGGCGGCGCACCAGTTCCCGCACGGCTTGTGCATCCGGCAAGATAAGCGCCTGTTGGGCCAACGCCCGGCAATCCGCCGCGTTTAAGCGCCGCACCAACGCTTTTATTTTGCCAATCGCTCCGGCGGAAACGGCCAGTTCCGTTATCCCTAAACCAATAAGCAAGGGGACGGCGTCCGTATCGCCCGCCATGGCCCCGCAAACGGCGGCGGGAATATGGGCGGCTTGGGCCGCTTGCCCGGTGCGTGCAATTAAATGCAGTACGGCCGGGTGCAGGTGGTCGGCGCGGGCGGCTAACAGCGGGTGGCCGCGGTCTATGGCCAGGGTATATTGGGTTAAATCGTTCGTTCCTAACGAGAAAAAATCCGCCGTTTGGGCAAACTGTTCGGCCAGTAAAGCGGCCGACGGTACTTCTACCATAATGCCGGTTTCCACTTTGGCCTGTATGCCGAGGGCCTGTTTTTCCTGCTCTATTAAGCGGCGGCAGGCTTGGGCCTCGCTTACAAAGCCCACCATGGGAATCATAATGCGCACTTGCCCGGCGGGTTGCACGCGCAACATGGCGCGCAGTTGGGATAAAAATACCTCTTTGTTGGTTCCGTACGCACGCACCCCGCGTATGCCCAAAACCGGGTTTTCTTCTGGCGGCAGGTTGAGGTACGGCGCCGGCTTATCTCCGCCAATATCCAGCGTGCGTAAAGTGACGGGCCGCCCGTGCATGGCGTTTACAATGCCTTGATACTGGCGCAGTTGTTCGTCCTCGCTGGGGGCATGGGTTTGGTTTTGCAAAAATAAAAGTTCCGTGCGCACTAACCCCAGGGAATCCGCCCCGTTTTGATAGGCTTGCAGGGCTTCTTTTTCATTACAGATGTTTCCGCCTACGGTAATGCGTACGCCGTCTAATGTTAAGGCGGGGGCTTGCCCGGCTTGTATGTCTTGCTCCAGTTGCAGGCGGGCGGCGTCCATTTCCGTCAGCAGGCGTGCGCGGTCCGGCGCGGAGGGATTGATGTATAAAGTGCCTTGGGCGGCATCTATAAATGTGTCACTCCCGGCGGGGATTTGCAACACTTCTTCCCCGGCGCAGGCTAACGCGGGCAGGCCCATATTGCGCAGCATAATGCACACATGGGCGGTGGGCGAGCCGGCGGCTAACACTACCCCGCTTACGCGGCCTTCCAAAAAGGCCAAGTCCGAGGGGAGCAAATCTTCGGCAAAAATTACGCACCCGGCCGGAAAAGCCGGCAGGGCCGCGCTTTGCCCGTTGAGCGCCAAAAGCACGCGCTTGCGTAAGTCTTTCAGGTCCGCAATACGCTCCATTAAAAAGCGGTTTTTGGTTTTTTTGAGGAGTTCCACACTGGTGCGGATAGCCTCGTTAAACGCAAAAGCGGCCGTTTTGCCTTGTTCCATTATTTTTTGCGCGTGGGAAAGCAAAAACGGGTCTTTCAGTAAGCCCAAATGCGCTTGCAAAATGTCCTGCGCGGCGGCGGAAGAAGCGTGGGAAATTTCTTCCTGCAACGTTTCTTCCTGTTGGGCTAAAATTTCGTTTAGGCGCGTTTGTTCGGCGGCGGGGTTTTGGGCGTTTTCTTCAAACGGGATTTCCCCGGCCGTATAAATGTATGCCGGGCCGTGGGCAAAACCGCCCCCGCACGATAAGGCCTTTAGCGTGAGCGCCCGGGAAAAATCCAACGCGGGTTTTGAAACGCATTTACAGGGCGTTTCTCCCAGGCCGTCTGTTAGCGCTTGCGTAAGTGCGGTTAGTGCGCTTTGGGCGGCTTGTTCGTCTGACGTGCGGGCGCGCAGTTGGATAACGGAGCCCTTTTCCAAGGCTAAAGCCATAATGCTGACGGTGCTTTTGGCGTTGGTTTCCGTTTGGTTATAAACAATTAAAATAGGAAAATCATATTGAGCGGCCAAGCGGGCCAACACGCCTGCCGGGCGCGCGTGCAACCCGTTGGGGTTGGTAATGGTAATGGGGGCGCTGTCAAAAGCGGGGGCATTTTCCGGCGCGCTTGTGTCGGCGGCAGGAAATTCTTGCGCTCCGGCTACGGCTACTTTTTCCCCGGGGTTTACGGCGCGCGGGGCGCTTAACGCCACCGGGGCCGCCTCCGGCGCCGTGACGGTACACATAATCCAATAACAAGGCACCGCGTTTTTGAGGGCGGCCAGGTCAAAGCGAATCAGCGCCTGCCCGCAGGACACGCTTTGCCCCTCTTGTACTAATACTTCAAAGCCTTGGCCTTTTAGGGCCACCGTTTCCAACCCAATGTGCAGGAGAATTTCAAAGCCGTTTTGGGTGAGTACCAGCGCATGGGCATTTTTATTGATATTGCTGACGGTTCCCGCAAAAGGGGCATACAAAATGCCTTCGGCCGGTTCTATGGCAAAGCCGTTGCCCAGCATGTGTTCGCTGAATACCGGGTCCGGCACTTGCTCTAACGGCCTTAAAAATCCCTGCGCGGGGGAACATAACTCCAAAACGGATGGCATATAAACTCCTTACTATTTATTTTCTTTATTATAGTATATTCTGTACGCGGAAAAGACAATAAAAAAGCCCCGCCGCAACGGGCGGGGCGTTAGGTAAAACCTGTTTAATTTACATACAGGGTTTCGGCCGCGCTGTGTGCGCCAAATTCCGGCGCGTACATGGATTGCACCTGCGCGGCAGGCACCCGGTATTCTCCGGCGGTACCGGGCCGCAATACATAAGTGAGTGTAAAGGTACCCGCAGGCACGCGGTTCAAATAAAACCGGGTGGAAGCCTCTTTATTTTCCTGATACATGGGTAGCGGCTCTGCCGTCCAGCCGGAGAGGAGCGAATCACTTTCAAATCCGGCGGGTTTGGGGTCCGAAAGCAGGACATAGTCAAAGGCGCTCTCCGCGGTGAGGGTTAAATGCACTTCCACTTCGTCGCCCGCCTGTACCGGGGTTAAGTCTTCCAAACGGCGCAATTTGGGCTCTCCCTCTTGCGTGTATTTTAAGAAGTATTCCCGCGTGACCTGAAGGACCCCTTTGGGCGAGGCCGCGGCCTTGGGGGTGGAATACACCACGGACAGAGAGGCAAAATCTTCCGCCCCGCCCTGTTTGGTAATTTGGGCCGTGTATAACTCTTTGGTGAGGGCGCTGCGGCGCGTGTAGCGCGGGTCCGCCGCAAAGTCTAACGGTTGGAGCGTGATTTTTTCCTGTACCGGGCCCCAGTGCAACGTATAGTGGCTGGGACCACTTAAAAAGCCTTTTTGGTTCATATAATTTAATAACGCAAAAACGGCTTGGGCGGCCGAGCGGGGGCTTTCCCAAACGGTAGCTTTGCCGTTAAACAAGAGCCATCGGGCCATAGCCGCCGTTTGCGGGGCCTGCGGGCGGATTTCCAACAGCGTTTGTAGGGTGGCTGTTTGGGTGGAAAGCGTGTCGCGGTACCAGACCCAGCTTTGGGGTTCCGGCGCAAAGTGCGCTCCGGTCAGCGGGTCGTCCTGCAAGCGGGAAAGGACCAAATCCAAATACTTTTGGGCTTTGGCTTCCTGCCCTAAACGGTGGAAGACCGCCGCCGCATACGTTTGGCCCAGCGGGGTCATAAAGCGGGCGTATTTATCGGCATACGCCGCCCAGTTTTGCACGTCTTCCCGCGCCGTTTTCACTTCGTTCCACTCCGCCGGGAACGCGGTTAGCACATACGCCGCATACAGGGCGTGTGCCACATCCCCTTCGCCGGGCGTTTTGCTTTGGCTTAAACGGCGGTTGACGGCGGACAGCGCAAAGGTATAGGCTTTTTTAACCATCGCTTGCGGAAGTTGCGCCTGCGCCCGCGCGGCTTGCGCAAAGTTATCCAAGGCGTAGAGGGTTAAGTATTCGTCATCATTTCCGCCGGGGAGCCAAGTAAACGCGCCGTCCGCATTTTGATATTTTTTAAGGGCGGCTACGGTTTTGGCTTGTTGGCGGGCCACGGTTTCCGGCTCAAACAGGCTGATGAGGTTGCTTTCCTGCACCGGGCGGCCTTGGGAAATGGCTAGCCACGGCGTTTGCTCTAACAGCGTTAAGCGCAGGGGGTCGGTTTCGTCCCACGCCGGGGTAAGCGTATGGCGTTTGGGCAGTTTGTCGGCCGCCTGCCGGAGGGCCGGATATTGCTGGTAAAAGCTGTGCGTGACCGCGAGCGGCACATAGCGGTTGAGCAGGCTGAGCAAGTCTTGCCGTTGGGAGGACAAGAGTTGCGGCACGCGGTTAAATACGTTCAGGGCCAAACTCGGGTTGATTTGCAGAACGGCGGTTTCGGGCTTGGCTTGCGGTTGGCGGATTAGCTCCGTCAGTTCCAACGTGTTGGAGCCGTTTTGTAAGGCTTTGCTTACGCTGGCCAGCAGGCGCTCTTTACTGGGCAAAACCGGGATAGTTTTGGACTCGGCATCCATTTGCCGTCCGGCGCGGGCCGTCACGGTAATACCGGTCATTTCCGGGGTGGAATTGACCGTGCTTTCCCACGCGGCAAAAACGGTCTGCCCCGCCGGAACGGTGACGGTTTTAACCGCTTTTTTAATGCCGAAAATCTCTTTAGCGTCAATACCGTTTTGCTGGATGTTCAGCTCCACCTGCGCGGTTATTTTCCGCTTGGTTAAGTTGGTTAGCGCCGCTTGCAGGGTGGTTTTGTCGCCCTCGCGCAAAAAGCGGGGCAGTTGCAGGCGGACCATAAAGTCCTTGCGGGTGACGGTGGTGGCCGTAAATGCGCCAAAATTGGCGGTGCGGGTCAGCACAAAGCCGCGCACATTCCATTGGGTTAAACTTTGCGGCAAGGTAAAGTGGAGGGGCGCCTGCCCGCCGTTTACCGGGAGTGCGGGGTTAAAATAGGCCGTTTCGTTAAAGTCCGCACGCACGGCGGGGGAGTCCGCTTCCGGCGCTTGGGCGGCGCTTTCCAGAGTGGCGGTGTCTGCCGTATCTAATGCGGCTTCCGCCTTTTCTTCGGCCATCATAGGAGCCGCAGAGCGGGCCATAAGCATATTTCCGGCCGCGGCCAGTTTGGCCCCTGCGCGCATAAAGTTGCGGTAAGAGCGGTAGACCGGCTGTAAATTGAACTGCGGCAAGGGCAGGGCGGAGTTATCTTCAAACGGCAGTTTAATAAACGCGCTTTCCTCCTCCAATGTGTTTGCGGAGGTGTTAAACAAACTGCCGCTTGCGTTGCCCAGGGGCGTGATAGGCGCAAACAACGCTTTTAGAGTTAAGCGCTCTTCCGGCTTGGCGTAATAATCTAATGCGCTGTCGTACACCGTCACACTGGCCTGGCCTTGTACGCCCGCACCGCTGGCGTCTTTGGCGGTAAGGCTCCACCGGGTCTTTTGGCCCGGTTGTTGGGTGGCGGGAACCGTTAAGTTGACCCGGAGTTGTTTTTGGTCAAACGGAACGTCTATAAACGCGGTCTGTTGGTACATTTGGTATTGGGAAACCCCAAACCAACGCAGGCCGAGCCCGCCGCGGTGTTCTGCCTGAACGGGCACGGATAAAACACTCACTCCGCCGGGCAGGGTTTGTTTGCCGATAACAAAATTTTTATCCCCATATAGTTCTATATGTTTGCCCCCGGTTAAAGCGCCGGCGCCGATTAAAAATTTGGCGTTGGTGCCCGGGTAATACTGCGCGTGTTGAACGAGAGCCACCGCCGGCAAGTTGAGCATAGGCGTTTCGCCCGCCACTACAAAGATTAAAGACACATCTTGCGCTTTGGCGGAAGTAAGCGTCAGGCGGTAAATCCCTTCCGGCAAGGCGGGGAGAGAAAGCGTTTTTTCGTCCGCTTGGCGCAGGTCTATTTCCTGTTTAAGCACTTGGCGCACGGCTTTGGTGCGGGCAAAGGCGCGCTCCAATGCGGAGTCCTGCTCCGGGAACAAATTTTTATCCTTGGAGCCGGAAAGGTCCGGCGCGTTTTCCAATAAATCAATGACGGCCGTTGCTTTGCCGTGCGCGGCGCGGCCGTTAATGTCGGCCAGTTGCACGGTGGCAAGCGGTGCGGCGTGCCCGGCATCATAAAAGCCTTGGGTAAAGCGCACATTAAAAAAATGGGCCTGGCGGGCGGCTTGATAAGTGTTTTGGGCGGTAATCACGCGGCCACTGGGGTCGTATACATCCGCCTTGATTTGGTAGCGGACCGGGGTGTTTTTGTCCTCGCCCGCGCGGGGGGTAAATTCTATTTTGAAGTTCCCTTTGTCGTCGGTCTGGGTTTGCCCGGTAGCCAGGAGTTTTTCCGGGCGGTTAAAATACGCGCGCGGATACCACCAGAAAAACGGCGGGATAAATTCCTGTTGGTAAATGGTGTATTTGACCGGGGCGTTTTGCAAGGGCGCGCCGAAGTAATACCGGGCGGAGCCTTGCACCAGGGCCGTTTTGCCAAATTCCAGTAAGGCGGGGGAATCATTGTCAAATTCCACTTTGTAATCGGGGCGTTTGTATTCTTCCACCTGAAAATGCGCATACGTGCGGAACGTGCGTTTACCGGCGGAAAGGGTGGCTTCCAAGGTAAACGAGCCTAAAAGCGCGTCTTGAGGCAAGGTAAACGCGCCGGCCGCCGTGCCGAACGGGTTGGTGTCCAAAGTGGCGGAATAAATTTTGTTGTAGTTGGCGTCCCGCAACAGCACTTTAACCGGGCGCCCGGTTAAGGTTTGCAAGCCGCGCACCACCTGTTCAAACGCCTGTACGGAAAACTGCACTTTTTGGCCGGGGCGGTAAATGGCGCGGTCCGTCTGCGCGAACAGGCGCACCGGGTCTTGCGCGTTAAAATGGAAATACACCGGGGCATTGGTAAACGCGGTATCGGCCCCTTTAACGGCCAGCGGGTTCACAAAATAAGAATTATTCGCCCGCTCGGCGTTGACCGTCACTTTGCGGGCCAGTTCAAATACGCCGTTTTCATTGGTTTGGCCCTGTATGCGGGTGCCTTTCCATTCCGTAAAAATATCTAAATCGGCCTGGGGTACGCTTTCGCCGGTTTTTAAGTCCAACGCATAAATGCGGAAAATGTTGGGCGTGTAAACGGAGGGTTTGGCGTTTAAGAGCGCGGTGTATTTGTCCGGGTTGTCTTCGGCCGCCGCGCTGACAAACAGGGCCAAATCCGTCACGTTCAGTACCAGCGCTTCCACCGGGGCTTGCGCCGGATTAAAAGCGGCTTCCTGCGCTAAAAGTACCGCATAAAAGCCGCGTTCCAACGCGGGCAATTTTACCTGTGTTTCTTTATAGGCGTACGGTTTTTCGTATTCCACCGCGCCGGACAAGGTTTTAAGCGGCGTTTTGTCTGCCAAAATTGCGCGGATAGCGTTGTCGTTCAAGCGGGTTAAATAATTCCAAGAATTTAACGTGCGGTTCCAACGGTCCGTTTTAGCGTAGGTTTTTAATTCGGCCCGGGTGAGGGGGTAAATCCGCACATAGACGGTGGAAATGTTGCGCGCCGTGAACGCTAATTTAAGCGCTTGCGGGTTTTGGTTCATGGGCGCGGCTTGCACCTGCAAAGAGGGCGCCTGAATTTCCGCCGCCAAATTGGCACATGCTTTGGCATAATAATTGCCCGCCAGTTGTTGGGTGGCATATTGGCACGTTTTTACGGCGGCCTCGTATGCTTGGGAATCGTTTTGCAACCGGGCCGCGCGGTAGGCCGCATAAGCGCGGGCATACAGCGCTTTTTCCGGCGCTACAAAGCCTTTTATGCGCCCGAACCAACCCTTGGGCGCCGGTTTGGAGCCGGCAATTTCTTCTAGGCGGGCGGCGGTTTGCAGACGGGCCGCTTGGGCGTCCGTCATTTCAAAGCGGTGCGCATAATCAAACGGGAGCGTTAAACGGTCTGCGCGCCAGAAAATTTTGGCATTTTGGCGGTTTTTCCCGTCCAGGCGGGCGGCTTCGTCTAGCAGAGCGGCCAGTTTTTCCATCGCGTTTTGGGCGTTGGGCTCCGCCTTGAAAGAGGCCGAGGTAAATTGTTCGGCCCGCGGCAGGGGGGCCGGCAGGTCCGCCTGTACCAGGCGCTCTTTCCATAAATTTAAGGTAAAATCAAACAGGGTGGGAATGCGTTTTTCGTCGGTATCTTTGACGGATAAAATGAGCGTTTCGTCTTTAACCGGGGCGTTAATCAGCGCGGTGCGCAGGTTCCAAAGCGTTTGGAAATCCGTATCCAGGGCGTCATCCCACTGGGCGGCGGTCCATTTTTCCAAATTGCCGGAAACATTTTCTTCTTCCGCTTTGGGCAGGGTGGCGGCGTATATATTCTTTACCCGTTGCCCGGTGTGAATCCGGTACAGCAAAAAACGCGCTTTCCAAAGGTCCTCTTGCGGCAGTTCATAGCCGTACATGGTTTTGGCGGCTTGCAGGTATTGCCCCAACATATATTGGCAGGCGGTAATGCGCAGTTGGGTTTTGTAGCGCGCCGCTTTGGAATCCGCCGCCGGAAGCGCTTGCTGGTACGCTTTTAAGGCGGCCGAAAAGTTGCCTTCCTCAAAGGCGGTGTCGGCCTCGGTAGGGGCCGCAAAGGCGCCCGGAGCCAACAACAAGGCCGCGGCTAAAAAATACAGTTTTTTCATCAGAGAACCTCTCTTAACGGATATAGACAGGAAAATCTCTCACCTTGGGAAAGGGAAAGAGATTTTCCGTAATATAAATACTGTTTGAAGTGCCCGGTTTTACATCTGTTCCGGGGCGCTTACACCAATAAATTCCAAGCCTTTTTTAATCCGCTCCGCAACGCGGTGGCAGATAAACAGGCGGGAACCCGTGGTTTGCAAATCATTTTCGTCCAGCACCCGGCAGGTATCATAAAACGCATGGAACAACCCGGCCAGTTCCGTCAGATACGTCGTCAGGTGGTGGGGGCTTAAATCCCGCACGCAGTTGCGTAAAACTTCCTTAAACCAAATCAGTTTTAATAGAAGCGCGCGTTCTTGCGGGGCAAGCGGGGTGCGTACGCCGTCGGCCATGGAAATATTCTTTTCGGCCGCCGCACGGAAAATGGAGTGAATCCGCGCGTGGACATACTGCACATAAAAAACAGGGTTTTCGTTGGATTGCGTTTTGGCAAGGTCCAAATCAAACAGCATGTGGGCGTTGGGGGTGCGGCTGGCAAAGAAGAAGCGGCACACGTCCGTGCCTACATCATTCATCAGTTCGCGCAGGGTGACAAAGTGCCCCGCCCGTTTGGACATTTTTACCTGTTCGCCTTTTTGCGTCAAATGCACCAGTTGGTGGATAATGGGTACAAAGGAGTTTTCTTCGTGCCCCAAGGCGTGTACGGCGGCTTTCATACGCGGTACATAACCGTGGTGGTCCGCCCCTAAAATATCAATCAGTTCGTCGTAGCCGCGGTCATATTTATTTTTATGGTAGGCAATATCCGCCATAAAATAAGTGGGGCGGCCGTCTTTGCGCACCAGCACGCGGTCTTTATCGTCTTGCGCTTCGTCGTCTTTGGTGGAGCCGAACCAAACGGCGCCTTCCTTTTCGTAAGTATAACCTTTGGCGGTTAAAAATTCCAACGCTTTTTGCGGGGCGTGTTCTTTATGTAAGTCGGATTCGCGGAACCAGCGGGTAAAATCCACATGAAAATCTTTCATGTCCTGCTGTTGGGTTTTAATCAGCGTTTCCATGGCCCAGCGGCCGTATTCGCTTTCCGGCAAATCGGCCGGGATTTGGTTGGCTAAATCTATAATGTAAGAACCGTGATAGCCGTTTTCCGGCGGTTCTTTGCCCTCTTTGCGGGCTTTAACGGACGCCGCCAACAGTTCGGCCTGGTTGCCGGCATCATTCACATAGTATTCGCTATCGCAAGAGTAGCCCAAGGCGCGGTGGATTTTAACCAAACTGTCGCCCAAGCTGGCCCCGCGCCCGCTGGCCACATGCAGGGGGCCCGTCGGGTTGGCGGAAACAAATTCTATTAAAATATGGTGTTTGCTGTCTTCGGCCTCGCGGGATTTAATGCGGCGGTCCCGCGCGGTATTGATGATAAAGTTGTCGTCCAGCGTAATGTTAATAAACCCGGGGGGCACTGCCACGGCATCCGTCACGGCGTTGACTTCGCGGATTACTTTACACGCTTCTTTGGCAATTTCCAGCGGGCTTTTGCGCAGGATTTTGGCGCAGGACATAGCCCAGGAAAGCGATATGTCCGCCCCGGTATGGGCGGGCGCGGCGGCAAACTCCACGGACGGCAAAGCCTGCCCTTGGAAGAATGCGGCGCTGGTAAGTTTTAAGTTAATTTCGTTTTTTAGTTTATCTAACATGGTAATCGGTTTTATTTGGCGGTCTTTTTAGTGGTTTTTTTGACCGTCTTTTTGGTTGCGGTAGTTTTTTTGGCGGCGGCTTTTTTAGTGGTAGCCGTCTTTTTGGTTGCGGTTTTTTTGGCAACCGTCTTTTTGGCCGTAGCCTTTTTGGCGGCGGTGGCTTTTTTTACGGTTTTTTTGGCGGCCGCTTTTTTGGGTTTCGGCAAGGTGAAGTCTATTTCTTTGCCAAAGCTGAAAATTTTATCCAAGGCATAAAATTCCCGCGCTTCGGGCGTCATAAGGTGTACTAAAAAGCTGCCGTAGTCGCTCACGCGCCAGACGTTGCTTTCCACGCCGTCACGGTTGATTTTATAAATGCCTTCTTGTTTTAATTTGGTGCTGATTTCTTCTTCCACGGCTTCCAAATGCGGTTTGGAGGTGACCGTGGCTATTACAATGTAATCGCACAGAGAGGACAGACCGCCCAAATCTATTACTTTAATTTGTTCTGCTTTTTTATCGTCCGCATAACGCGCGGCCAAGCACACGATTTCTTTTGTGTTCATTTTCCACCTCTGTAATAATATACATTAGTCTAGCATTTTTTGCGTATATATGGGAGATTAAGGCATTTCAAAATCCTGCCCCAGGATA
This sequence comes from Candidatus Avelusimicrobium faecicola, assembly GCA_900540405.1. GTDB lineage: Bacteria > Elusimicrobiota > Elusimicrobia > Elusimicrobiales > Elusimicrobiaceae > Avelusimicrobium > Avelusimicrobium faecicola. The sequence goes on from UQFW01000017.1 coordinate 14,842, forward strand.
ATGCGCGTATCGCAAATGGCGGTTCCGCGCGGCTCGGTGGTTATTTCCCGCCGTACGCCGATGGCACTGCTTAACTGCTTTACCTGAATACGCCTTCCGCTGTAATCCACCACGCGGGTTTCTTTCAGTTTTCCGCCGGGATAGTTGTCATACTGCAACACATCCACCCGCAGGAGCCCCTTGTTGTTTTGCTCCCGCAAATACTGGGTGAGCGCCAACGCCAGGCCCTTTTTGCCGGACGCGTTTAGGATTTCCACCACGATTGGGCGGTCTTCCACCGCTAACGGGGCTTTGTCTTCCACCGGCGGGAGGATGGCATCCGGCTCCGGCGCTTTTTTGCGTTTGGTAAAAGGCGTAATTTTTACGGTAAAATCGTTTATTTCCAGTTTGGTTATTTCCAGCGCGGCCAAGGTGGCTTCCGCCGGGGATAAATCCGTCCGGCCGGACAGGTACGCCGCTATATAATGGTACGGGAGCGGTACCAGTAAAAACGGGTTGTAGCGCCAGGTTTCCAAACGGTGTTTGAAGCGTTCCCACACCACATCTTTATCAAACTGAAAGGGCGTATAGCGGCGCACAACGGCATTGTCCGGCAAGTGTAAATCGGGCGCGGTGGCGCGGTCGCAGTGTTTGCAGGGGGCCTCTTTAACTAACGCTTTTTTGGCGCGCGGGTTGTATTGGATAAGTACATTGGGTTTGGCCAGTACCAACAAATACACATTGGCATTGGGGCGCCGCGTTAAAATTTGGGCAAAAGGGGAGGACAACTGCCCCCAAGCCGCCAGGCCCACCGCGGCTAAAAAGAAAACCAACAGCCAGCGCCCCATTACCGGGCGTTTTCTACCAGATGATTCCATAAGCGGGTACCTAACGGACAAAGCCATTTTTGCGAATCTATGGTAAACAGCAGTTTACGGTTGGCCGCATATAAAAGGGCGCGGTCTAAATCTTGCAGGGCCATGTTGCGTATAACAAACGCGTCTTTATATTTGCGGTCTTTGGAGGAAATATCCGCCACGAACAGAATTTTGGAAAGCGTACTCATGCGTAAACTGCCCAAGGTGTGTTCGGCAATCGCGTTTAGAATGTCTTTATCTTTTACATTAAAAACGTTCCGGGCCAGCCAACGGGAAACGTAGCTATGCAACAGGCTGGGCTCTTGGGCGCAGATAGATTCAAAAAACGGCGCCTTGATTTTGTGTTCTTTGCAAAAGCGGATGAGCTGTTCGCCGGACATACTTTTGCCGGCATCATGCAAAATGCCGCATTTTACGGCGCTTTCCACATTTACATTATAAATATCGCTGAGTACGGCCGCCAGTTCCGCCACACTTTTGGAGTGAATATAGCGGTTGGTTTTGAGGTGGCTTTTTAACCAGGCGTGAATGGATAAACCGTACAGCTGGTGTTGCTCTATCAGCGGGCGGACGGCGGCGGGAACGGTGTTGGGTATTTCCCCGCAGGCTAAAATGTGCGCGCGCACCCGGCTGGACGAGAGTTTTGGGAAAAACCCCGGCAGAAAAATATGCTTAAAAGCGGCGGGGTTTTCGTCATACCCTTTGCGCTTGCCGGCCACCACTACGGCATTGTTAAAGATGATTTCCGGGTTTTTCCAGTTGTGTACGTCGTTTAGGCAATCCGTACCCACCAATAGGTAAATTTCCGGCTTTTTATAGCGTTTTTGCAGGTATTCAATCAACTGGCAAGTGTAGGTTTTGCCGCCGCGTTTAAGTTCGTAATCGTCAAAAATGATGTTTTTGCCCAGCCCCGCAAACGCTTTTTTGAGCATTTGCATACGCAGTTTGAACGGCGTGGGCGATTTGGCCTTAAACGGAGAATGATACGCCGGCACAATGTGCGCCACGTCGGGCGACACAGCCTTTAACGCTTTTTTGAATAAGGCCACATGGCCTTGGTGTACCGGGTCAAAACTGCCCCCGAAAACAAGTATCTTCATGCTAAATCCTTTAATAAATCTAATGCCGCTTGGCGCCCTTGCAGGAACCCCCGCTCCATAAAGGAATACTCCCACAAACCGTATCTGCCGGCCAAAAGCGCGCCCAAGCCTTCTAGGCGGCGGACGGCCTGTTGTACGGCGGGCGTGCGGGCGAAATCGTACAGCGCGTAAGCGTGTGGTAAATACTGCCAAAAAGTAAATAAAACGGCTTCTTTTTTTATTATACCTTTTTGGGCAAGCGCGCTCAAAATGCGGGTTTCTTCCTGTGGGGAAGGCCGCGTGTTGCCGGGTAATTCCACATAAAAAGAGGCACAGCCCTCCGGCGCGTTGGCGGGGGAAAACGCACTTTGCACCCCCACCCGGTAGAACGGCACGTCTTCGTCCGGGAAGTACGCCCAGTGAAAGCGGTTAAACGGATGTTTGACCGCCACATTCAGCACGCGGATAGGCGCGGCCGTAAGCGGCTTTGCCAATGCGCCGAGCCCGCCCAAACGCAAAAAATCCGGCAGGGGCGCGGTGGATAAAACCCGCTCAAAAGCCACCGGCCCGCGGGCCGTGCGGGCGGTTTTTAAGGGCCAGTGGATTGTATGCACGGCCGTATGGGTGTGCAAATTTTTTACGCGGGCCGCCAACGCGCGGATAACGGCCTCGGCTCCGCCTTTTACAGGATAATAAAAATGGGCGTTATAGCCTAATTTCTGGCCGCTTTTGGCTTGGGCGGGGGGGATAAACGCGCCGCACCATTCCGCCGTCATGTTGGCGGGGTCTGCGCCCCATAGTTTTGTGTTGTAGGGTTTCAAAAAGTATTGGTATACGCCGGGGCCGAACGCGGCCAGGCCCCACTCTTGCAAGGTTTTGGGTTCTTTTATAGCGGGCGGATTTTTAAGCCCGCTTTGGCACACTGCGCGCGCGGGTTGCGGCAATAAATTAGTATGGGCCTGAAACGGAAACGGGATTTGCACCCCTTGCGTATAAACAACGGCGTTGCGTTCTAAACGGTGCAAAGGCAACAGGCGGCGGAAAAAATCCAAGGCGTACGGGTCGCGCAGGTGGAGCAAATGGCCGCTTTTATCAAAGGTGAAACCTTGCCTTTCCGTACTTTTACATAAACCGCCGGGCGTGGGGGCGGCTTCCAACAGGAGGTAATCGTAAAATCCGGCCTGTTCCAAGTGGTAAGCCGCGCTGAGCCCGGTAAGCCCCGCGCCGATAATAAGCACTTTAGTTTTCATGGGCCGGGTTTCCTGTATGCAGTAAAAATAGGCAAGCCGCCGCCATATATACGGCGCTGAAAATCATTAAGGCCAGGGCGCAATAAGCGTTCCACCGGGTAAGCGCAAAAGCCAGTAAATTGTTAAATAAAGCCCATAAAATGTAAAGGGTTAATACCGTGCGGGTGGAAAAGTGAAACGCGCGTTTGAGGCGTTGGACAATATGGTCTGGGCTTCCCGCCAAGGGGTTTTTGCCTTTTAAGGCGCGGGCCAGCATAACAAATAACGTATCAAACAGCGGCACCGCCAAAATAAAAAACGGCGCCAAAAAACCCAAGTTGGTGTGTTGGCTGTATCCGGTGCCCATACATAAGGCGGCCAGTAAAAAGCCCAGCAGCATACTGCCGCTGTCGCCCAAAAAAGTTTTCAAGCGTTTGGCGTGGTTATACGGCCAAAAACCGATACACGCCCCCAAGAGCGCCAGGGCCGCAAAATTGACATAAACGGCTTCGCCGGGCAGGGCAATCCACGCGAGCCCCAAGGCGCTCACGGCCGCTTGAGAAGTGCAAAGGCCGTCGGAAATATCTAACAAGTTAAATGCGTTGGTAATGCCAATCACCCAAAAAAAGGAGAGGGGATAATCCAACCACGGGCAATCAAACACCTGGATATGCACCCCGTACGCCATTAAAATAACGGACGCCGCCCCTTGCGCTACCAGTTTGACCCAGGATTTGACCCCTTCCGGCTTGTGCATGTCGTCCGCTACCCCGGTAATAAAAACAATCCCGGCCCCCCATAAAATGCCCCGCAGGGCATGCAGTGTGCCGGTGGGGAAAGACGTAATCAGCCGGATACATACCAAGGCGGCCGCTATGCCCAGCATAACGCAAATGCCCCCTAAAACCGGGGTCGGCCGGGCGTGGTGTTTCAGCCCGCCGGGGGAGTCCATAAACCGCGGGGCTAGCAGGCGGCGCACCACAGGCAGACTCCCCGCCGTGACGGCACACGCCAGGGCCAAACAAAGCAGGTACAGGACAAAAGAGTTCATAATATCTATAATATCATTAATAGGGGGAAAAAGGATATGTATAAAAAAATATTTTTAATGTTTACGGCTTGCCTGTTGGCGGCGTGCAGTACGGTGGGAGTAAAAACCATTCCGGCCGGGGCGCGCGGGCACCAGCGGGTAGATTATTTTGCCGGCGGACGGCAACAGGTAGCGTTTAAGGTGGTGGCGCAACTTTCGGACGGTTATTTGCAAGGCGTGTTGCGGGTCAAAAAGGTTGGCCCGGACGATTATGATGTGCTTTTGTTGGGGGAGGGCGCATATAAATATATGGAAGCCGTGGTGTCGTCTTCCGGCGTGGCGTATAAGCATTTGTTTAAGGATGCCGATACGCCGTTTGCCCGCGGGCGCATTAACCAATTTTTGCAACTTTTACTGGCGGACCCCGGCACTTTTAGCGGATACCGCGTAAAAAACGGGGAAGAATTTTTGACCTATAAAAATAAAGAGGGCAAAACCCGCCTGTCGTATAAAGAAGGCGCTAAATATCCGTCGGCGGCCGAATCTTCCGCCCTGCTCAGCAAGGCCGAGCTGGCCTATGACGAATACGCCCCGGTGGATGCGGACGGCGCGTTGGAAATCCCTCATGTGGCCGTATACCGGGTGGGGGGAATTACGTTAGATTTAACGCTCATCAGCGTACGGTAAGCATTGGAAAAAACATCCTAAAAAAAGCCCGCCCGAAAGGCCGGCTTTTTTGTTTGCTTGAAAACGGATAGGCACTACGCTTTTTTGAGAATTAGCCCCATCCACGCGGGGTAGAGCGTGAGCAAAACCACTTCCGCCCATACCGCTTGGTGCCAGTAGCACGCGGCCAGCACGGTGGCTACGCAAACGGCGCTCATCAAAATAAGTTTTTTGTATTCATAGCCAATGGGGTATACTTTTTGCGTAAACGCAAATAGCGCGCTAGCCATGGCCGCATAGCTCAGCGCCACCGCCCACCCGGCCCCGGTAATGCCCAGGCGCGGCACCAAACACAAATTGGTGGTAATGCTCACCGCGGCCCCCAACAGGGTAATCCACATCAAAACGCGGGTTTTTTTGGTCAGCACCGGCCCCACCATAAAATTGATATACAGCCCATAGAAAAAATAACCCGTCACAATAAGCGGTATAATTTTTAAGCCGCCCCAGTAGTTGGGGCTAATCAAGTGGAAGTTGCCAAACAGGTTGCTTTGGATAATATCCGGCATTAAAAAGGAAATCCCCAGTAAAAACCAACTGCCCAGCGCAAAGAAAAAAGACAGCACTTTGGCAAAGGTATCTTTAGCGTCGCTGTCTTTGGCGTGGGCCAAAAAGAACGGCCGCCAGGCTTGGTCAAACATAGACACCAAAAGCATCATAAATACGCCTATTTTGAAGTTTGCCTGATAAACCCCCACCTGTTCCACCCCTACCAAATGCACCAAAATCGGCTTGTCTATCACGCTGACGAGCAAACTGGCTACTCCGGCCGGCACAAAGGGCCATGCAAAATGCCACATTTCTTTTTGCAATTTCCAATCAAAACAAAACGGATTATGGCTTTTTAATTCCGGCACCCATACAGGTATTAATAACGCCAAAGAAGCCAAAGAAGCCCCGATATTGGCCCATAAAATGGATTTTGGCCCATGGTGCAGTACCGCCAGGAAAAGTACATTGAGCGCCACATTGACTACAATGGAAAACGCCCTCACACCCGCAAAATACCACGCCCGGCGCTCCAGGCGCAGTTTGGTAAATGCAATCATATTTAGGACGTCTAAAAACAAAATAGCGGCGGCCAGTTGAAAAAGCCCAAAGTCTTCGCCCAGTCCCCACGCGCGCGCCGCCTGCGGGGCCAACACATACAAAAGCCCGCCCAGAACAAGCGCATTAGCCAGTACGCCGTAAAAACATTGGCGGAAAACCTTATGTTTGTCTTCGGCATCACTGGCAAAACGCAAATAGCTTTGGTCTAAACCAAACAGAAAAACAACGCTTAAAAGTGCAATAGCGGCAAACACGGTGGCAATCGCCCCGTATTGCTGCGGAAGCAGGTAATAAGTATAAAACGGAACTAAACAAAAATTGAGCAGCCGCGCCAGCACAGTAGACGTACCGTAAACCAGTGTTTCTTTGCCCAGGCGCTTAATATCTTTTGCCATAAATAAAAAAAGCCCGCACGGGCGTAAAAACCCGTGCGGAGCGGAATATCCTTATAATTTTACAAACAAAATTTCCAGCAATTTTTTGAATTTGCCTTCAATTTTTTTGGTTTCGCTGATGGTTTGCGCATGGGAGAGCGGTTCTTTGGCAATCCCGCAACCCATATTGCTTACCCACGCCAAGCCCAGTACGCTAATGCCGCATTGGCGGGCCACTAACACTTCCGGCACGACGGACATACCCACCACGGTAGCGCCCCATTTTTTGAACATTTGTATTTCGGCCGGGGTTTCAAAGTTGGGGCCGGTGGCGGCCAAATAAACGCCTTCGCCCGCTACCACGCCCGCTTTTTTGGCGGCGGCCAGGGCTACTTTGCGCATGGCTTTGTCGTACGCTTCGGACAAGTCAAAAAACATGGGGCCGAAGGATTCGTCGTGATTGCCGATTAAGGGGTTGTTGCACATAAAGTTGATGTGGTCTTTCAGTACGCACAAGGCGCCGGGTTTGAGCTTCATATCTAGCGAGCCCACCGCCGCGGACACCAACAGTTTTTGCACGCCGAGCATTTTTAAGGTGCGGATAGAAATGGCCAAATCTTTCATGGGGTGGCCTTCGTAATAGTGGAATCTGCCCTGCATAACCACAAGTTTGCGGCCTTTGTATACGCCAAAAATCAAATTGCCGCTATGGCCGGGCACGGTGCTTTGTAAAAACCCGGGAATAGTAGAATACGGAATTTTAATTTCCTGTTCCAACGGCGGAATGGAGCCCGCTAAACCGGAGCCGGTAATTAGGGCAATTTCCGGTTGGAAATTTTTGGTTTTCTTATTGATATAAGCGGCTGCTTTTTTTACTTGCGCTAATTGGGTCATAATTCCTCCACATTTAATTTATAGGGTGGTTCTGGGCGGTGTAAACGCATGAGAAATAAGTTCCGTTTTATCCGGCAGAATACACACCACATCAAATCTAATACTATCAAATTTTAAGCGTTTACCGGCTACATATAACGCGGCCGTTTGGGCAATGCGCCGCTGTTTGGCCGGGGTGACGGCCGCCAGCGGCCCGCCGAACGCGCTGTATGCCCGCGCCTTAACTTCCACAAAAACCAAGGTTTTACCGTCTAACGCTATTAAATCAATTTCCCCGCAGGGCGCCGCGTAATTTTTTTCTAAAATACGCCACCCCCGGGCGGTTAAAAATCGGGCGGCTTGTTCCTCTCCCGCGCGGCCTTGTGTGTTCATGGCAATAAAGACGGCTGCAACACCGCCCGCACCGGGCCGAACGAACGGCGGTGCTGCGGGCAGGGGCCGTATTTGCGCAGGGCCTCCAAATGGGCGGCCGTGCCGTAGCCTTTGTGGGCGGCAAAACCGTACTGCGGGTAGAGTTTATCCAAGGTTTCCATATATTTATCCCGCGCTACTTTGGCCACAATGCTGGCCGCCGCGATATTTAAGGATTTGGCGTCCCCGTCCACCACCGCTATTTGGCGCAAGTTGAGCCCTTTTACCAGGTGCGGGCCGTCCACCAGCACCAGCGGGGCCGGAATGCCGGTGAACTTTACACTGGCGCGGCGCATAGCTAAAAAAGTGGCTTGTAAAATGTTCAGGCGGTCTATTTCCCGCGCGGAGGCAAACCCCACCCCATATAATACGCCCAAATGGCGCATGCGGGCTAAAACTTCTTCGCGTTTTTTGGCGGTAATTTTTTTGCTGTCGTTGACGTCCGAAAAATATATAGTTAAAGAGGGGGGAACATAACACGCGCAAGCCACCACCGGGCCCGCCAGCGGGCCGCGCCCGGCTTCGTCTATACCAATGAGTATATCCGTTTCGTATTGGATAGCGGTGTTTTTGTCAAAATCTTGCAGGGGCGTCTTCATAATAAACGTTCTTTTATTATAGCAGTTTTAGAAGATAGACCCGATAATTACGTTTACACCCGGCGTTTTTTTGAGTTCTTCCACCGGGGCCAATACCATTTTTTGGTAAAAATCTTCCGCTTTCCAATGCCGCAACCCACTGCCGGACTCGGGGGAAATGGGCACGAAGAAATTAAACATAACCTGTTGGGGCGAGGGGTGGCCGTTCGTCACCAGGTTGACGGTTTTAATTTCGTTGATATGAATATGCAGGCGGTTTAAGGCGGAATATTCGTGCGGAGTCACGCGGAGCCAAACGCTTTTATCTTTGGAATACAACGCCATTTGTTTGGTTTTGGGGTCAAAGATAACGGTAAGTCCTTCCGGCGAACTCTTTTTATCCAATAAAAATTTATACAGTTCCAAAATATCGTCTAAATTACCGTTAAAGTTAGCCACCGGGTATTTGTTGCGCCCGATACGCAGTACGGAGTTGGGTTTAATGTGGCGGATGGAAACCATATTGTAAGAATCCGTCAGTTTTTGCTCGTAAGAAAAAATCAACGCTTTGGGGTCAAAGGCTTCGCCGTTGACGGATTCCAAATTTTTTAAGTAGCGCAGGCGCAAGCGGGTGTCTTGCCCGCCGGGAAACACCTGGGCCATTAAATCACCTTCCAGGGCGAATAATTCTTTCATCCGGCCCAATACTTCTTTTTCCAGCCGGGGGGAGCGCGCCTTGGCCACTTGCCCGAAAAACTGGTACATGTGCGGGGTAAGCGTGCGCAGGTTATCTTTATAATAAATGGTGGCAAATTGTTGGAAATAATCCGGGTTTTTTACGGCCCCCCGTTTGATGCGCAGGGAATTCATTTGCGCCCATGCGGCCATAACGTCTTTCGGGTTGCGCATGACAATATCGGTAAGGGCTTCTTTTAAGTGAAAAGGAACATTTTTATCCGGGGCGTTTACTTTTTTGGCATGCGCGGCTTGTTTGGCGGTGCGCTGTTTAACGGTCTGCTGGGTAATGCGCTCCCCTACGTCGTCCGACAGGCGGGTGAGGGCCGCTTCTTCCCGCCGCTGGTTAATGCGTTCCAGAGCGGCGTTTTTAACGCGGGCTTTTTTGCCTTTGGCTTTTTTGGCGGAGGCTTGTTGGTTATGAAC
>UQFW01000018.1 GCA_900540405.1 Candidatus Avelusimicrobium faecicola
AAAGTGCGCCCAAGGCCGTATTGTAGAGAACGGCATACAAGTTCGCTTGTGCGCATAAAAAACCACGCTTTCGCGTGGTTTCTAAAAGTGCGCCCAACAGGAATCGAACTTGTATCTTCAGCTCCGCAGGCTGACACTCTATCCATTGAGCTATGGGCGCTTAAATCGGATTTTTAACTTCGCGGATTAATCACTACTCATTTATTCTAACATTTTTTGTTTTGTGTTTCAAGTTTTTTTTATTTTTAACACCGCAAAATATTTAGAACATATTTATTATAGCATTTTTCGGCGGCAGTAGTTCAAGCAAACTGCTATAATACTGGTATGAAAGAAAATAATACCGGAACTTATGTTTTTGATAAAAAAACGGGTAAAATGGTAAAAATTTCCTCCAATGTGCCGTCGGTGCAAAAGGGGAAGGGCGGGCACGTCTGCCATGGGTGCTGCGGCCATTGCCATCATGACGAATAACGCCCCCGTCCAAAAAGCGTTTTCCGGCGTTCTCCAATTTTTGATGAGGGCGCTGCGGGAGGTCTTTTTGCCGCATTTGTTGTGGGGGAGCGCCGTTTTTATGGTGGGGGGATTGGCCGTTTTCCGCTTTACTTCCGGCCCGTTTGAAAACGCCCCTTGGCTACTGGCCGCGTGGGGAATCTGGCTCCTGTTTTGGTACGGCTTGGCCGCGCTTGTCTATACGTTTTGCACGGCGGGCGTTTTTGCCATGCGGGCGGTATGTGCCAAGGTGGAAGATTTATTATATGCGTTTTTTGCGGCGGTGAAAGAAAATTTAGCCCAAAAAATTGAAAATATGGACGAGGGCCTCGCCAAAGACCAAGCCCGCGTGCTGATGAAAAACAGTATATCGGAAGTGGCCGCCCTGCTCAAAACGTATAAATTGCGCTCCGTGCCCGGCGCGTTGGCGGCGGTTTTTTTAAGTTTGCTGACGTTCGCCGCGCGCTCCGTCTTGGTGGCGCGGCTCATGCAGTTTTCCGGCGCCACGGTAAGTTTAAGCGCCGTTTTTGCCAGCCGGGCGACGTTGGTGGGGGCGATTTTCTTAAATTTACGGTTGATTTGTTCCGTTTTATTGTGGATTTTGTATTTGTGCGGAGCCGCGTTTACGGGGCTCAATTTACTGGCTTTGTGTATGGGGAGGTAGTATGCGTGTAGTTTTGTTGGGATTTTTATTGTTTTTGGCGGGGGTGTGTCAGGCGGCGTCGCCCGCTTTAACGCAAATTCAGGCGGAAAAAGACCCTGCCAAACAAATCAAATTATTAAATGCGTTTATCAAAAAATCGCCCAAAACCCGCAAGGCGTACCATTTGCGGGGGGATGCTTACCGCGCGTTGGGCCGCTATAAACAGGCGGTGGAGGACTATACCCAAACCATCAAATTAAGCCCTAATTGGGCGTTTTCTTACTATGCGCGCGCACTGGTTTATATGGATATGGGGCGTTGGCCGTCGGCCGAGGCGGATTTAAGCCGCGCCATTAGCTTAAATAAATCCTACCGTGATTTTTACCTTTACCGCGCCCGGACCGAAATGAAACTTTCAAAATACAACGCGGCCATTGCCGATTATAAAAAATACTGGGGCAAGCGCAAGCCGACGGCGGCCGGCTCCTTGGCGTTGGCCAAAGCCTATATGGGCGCTTATAAATACGATAACGCCCGCAAGGAACTGCTCTCCCTGGCCGCCCGCACGCCGGACGACCCGGAAGTTTATTTTATGTTGGGGCGCATCCAACAACTGCGCGGCGCCTTGGATGAGGCTGTTTCTTATTACAGTAAATCCATCAACCGCAACCCTGCGTATGCGCCCGCGTGGCTGAGAAGGGGGGACACGTTTAAGGAAATGAAAGATTTGCCCGCCGCGTTGGAAGATTACACCGCGCTACTAGCCCTGGAAACCAAAGAGGCCGCCTATTACAACCGCCGGGGGCTTGTGTATGAAGAAATGAAAGATTTTGAAAATGCCGTGGCCGATTATAACAAAGCCATAGAAATTAATCCCAAATGGTCCATTCCCTACAATAACCGCGGGTATGCGTACCTGAACTTAAAAAAGTGGAACGAGGCCCGGCAGGATTTGGAAAACGCCATTAAGTTGGACGAGTCCGCCCCTACGCCTTATGTCAATTTGGCGGGCGTGTATTGGCTCAGCAAGCGGGATAAAAAGAACACCTACCAGTATTTGGAAAAAGCCATTAAGCACAACTTCCGCAATTTTGACGCGTTATATGACGAAGACCAAAAAGGGTGGATGTTTAAGGATATTAACAAAACGGCGGAATTTCGCGCCATTATGTACCGTTAATTAAGCCCTTGTGAGGCTTTGCGTAGCGCGCTGACCCACAGCGCGCTTTTTTGTTGGGGGGAAAGGGCGGCGTTAGCGGGGCTGGTGGACGGCAGTAAAAGATACGTTTTGCCGGGCAACTGCCCGAACGCGCGCACAAAGTATTGGTGGGCGGCGGTGCCGTTAAAAAGGAGCGTTTTTATGGCCGGATACCGGGCGAAAAGGGATAAAAAATCGTTCGGAACGGCTTGGCGGATGTGCGCGTCCAAACTGCCGGCGCGCTCGCACGAGGACAGCGCATCCCAAAGCCCGCCGCCGTTGGCTAACAGCACGGAAAGTTTATCCGCATAATTTTTAGAGGTTCTGCCGTTGGAAAAAGCGGCGAACACGCATGGCCAAAACAAGTTGCGTGGGTGGGCGTAATAGGCTTGGGCGGCCAGGCTGGCCGCGCCCGGCATACTGCCAATAACCATAAAAACGGTGCGTTCGTCCACTACGGGCGGGAAACAAATAGGCATAGGAGTATTATAGGATTTTTGGCGCGCGTGCGGGGCGGAAATGCTACAATTTTTTAGGTGTATGATGAACAACATTTGTTTTGTTTCTTCCCCGGTGGGGGCGCTTGAAATTCAAGATGACGGCGCGTGTTTAACGGTGGTTCGGTTTGCTCCCGCGGGTACTGCGGCGAGTGCGCCCAATTCTCCCGTTGCTCAGTTGGCGGCCCGGCAGTTGCAAGCGTATTTTGCGGGTACGCTCACCCGGTTTAGCGTTCCGCTTGCTTTGGCGGGAACCCCCTTTCAACAGGCGGTTTGGCGGGCTTTACTGGATATTCCTTACGGGCAGACCCGTTCTTACGGGCAAATTGCGGTGGCTATTAACAGGCCCCGGGCGTGCCGGGCGGTGGGTATGGCCAATAATAAAAACCCCATTTGTATTTTGGTGCCGTGCCACCGGGTCATAGGGGCAGGCGGAAATTTGACCGGGTACGCAGGGGGATTAACAATAAAAGAATGGTTGCTGTCGCACGAGCGCGCTACGGTAAAAAAGTCTTATAAGTAGCGCCCATGCGCGGGGGCAGGCCCCGCGCAAACTCATAAAAAACTTGCCGGGTGGGTATCGCACATTTTAGGCGGCCCCGCGCAAGCTCACAAAAAGCATAAAAAAACCCGAGGAAAACCCCGGGCTTTTTTACAAAACAATCTTTTTATAAGGTTTTGCCCAAGGCTTGCGCTTGCTTGAGGTACGGCGTATTAATCACGGCGCCTTTTTCATGACAGGCTCCGGCTAGCACCATACCGCGGTCTTGCCAACCCAAATAATCGCAAATGCTTTTATAGGTGGCTTTTAGGCCGTCAAAATCGCCGTCTTTTTCGGTGCCTTCGCCGCAGGCCAGCAAAACGGCTTCTTTTACTTTCAGCTTGCGTTTGGCGTTGGCGGACATATACGCATACAGTTTATCCACCACCGCTTTTAATTGCGCGCTCATATTGAACCAGTAGAGCGGCGTGCAGAAAACAAGCACGCCCGCTTCTTCCAGTTTGGGCGCCAATAATTTGAAGCCGTCGTCAAACACGCACGGCTCGCCCTGGCTCCAACATTGGTTGCAGGCTTTGCAGGGCAACACCGGGTGAAAGGGGGAATCAAACACATCCGCCTGGTGCCCGGCGGCTTTGGCCCCCTGGATAAGCGCATCCGCCAATATGGCCGTATTGCCCAGTTGGCGCGGGCTGCCGGTAAGGACTAATACTTTTTTCATTTGCGCTCCAAAGAAACCATAGAAACTTCTTTTTCCAAATTCCCGGCGGCGGATTTTAATTCTTTCACGCGGTCTTCGGCATAGCCTTCAAAGGTTTTAATCAGTTGGTGCTTGGCATCCAACAAAAACAGCATAGGCACGCCGTCTACCTTAAATTGGTTGGCAACGCCTTGGCCGTTGTATACGGCGTCAAAGCGCAGGTTGTCTTTCCTTAATAGGGCCAGCGGCTTTTGGGGTTCGCTGTCCGTAAATACCGCAACAAATTGCACATTACGCAGGGCTTTGCGGGCTTCTTCCAACTGCGGGAGCGTTTTTTGGCAGTGCGGGCAGCCGGAGCTGACTACCGCCACCAAAAGCGGCGTTCCCGTATAATCGGCGGTGGTCCAGGTATCCCCGCGGCGCACGGTGGGCAGGGCAAATTGAACGGTAGCGGCGGCGGGTTTCTGTTTTACCTTGGCCGTAGCTTTGGCCCGTTTTTGGGCGGCGGAAACTTTTTTAGCTTTCGCGCGGGTGGCGGCAGGGGCGGCATTCAGCACACCTGCCAGGCAAAAAATGCCGGCTAGCAAATAAATTTTTTTCATATAAAAAGTATAGCTTTTTTGGAAAGTTTACACACGGGTAAATTTCCCTATATAAAAACCCTTCAAAACGGGGCAAAAAAAGGTAAAATATATATGTCTATGCAAACTACTATTTGTGCCCCCGTGACCGGGGAAGGAAAAAGCGCCGTAGCGGTGGTCCGTTTATCGGGCCCGCAGGCGCTAGCTATTACCCGAGTTTTGTGCCCGGCGTGCCAAGATTGGCAACCGCGCCGCCAAAACTTGTGCCGCATTATGGACGGAGAGGCCGTGTTGGATAGTGCGCTGGTCACTTATTTTAAGGCGCCGCACAGTTTTACCGGGGAAGACGTAGTAGAGTTTGCGTTGCACGGCTCGCCCTATATCCGCGGGCGGGTGCTGGAACTTTTATGCCGGGCCGGGGCGGTGCCTGCGCGGCGGGGGGAATACTCCTACCGGGCATTTTTGAACGGCAAAATGGATTTGTTGGAAGCCCAGGGCCTTTGTGATTTAATCTCCTCCGGCAATAAAGAAGCGCACGCGATGGCTATGAGTTCCCTGGACGGGCGGCTATCCAAACGGTTGGAAAATGTTAAAAAAACATTAACCAATTTGTTGGCGCAAATAGAAGTCCGCTTAGACGACGTGGACGAAGAAATGACCCCTTTAGACGATACCTATGTGCAAGGGGAACTGGCCCAATGTGTGGCGGCGTTGGCGCGCCTGGCGGATACATTTTCCGTCGGAAAGTTTATTAAAGAGGGCTTAAAAGTGGCCATTGTGGGCGCGCCCAATGCGGGCAAATCCAGCCTGCTTAATGCACTGGTGGGGTTTGACAGGGCCATTGTATCGGCCCAGAGCGGCACCACGCGCGACACCATAGAAGAAACCTTGGATATCAACGGCCGCAAAATTATTTTAACCGATACCGCCGGCATACGGGACCACGCTTTAGACCCCGCCGAACAAGAGGGCATGAAACGCAGTGTAAAAGCCATGCGCGCGGCGGATGCGGTAATTATGGTGGCGGATTCCTCCCGCGCTCCCACCCCGCAGGAAAAAGCCTTGTGGGCGGACGTGTTGGAAGAACACAAAAAAACAGTTTTAGTATTGAACAAGCAAGATGCCCTTTTGGAAAACAACAACGCGGGGGCGTGGAACCCGGGCACCGGAAATTTTACAACGGTAAAATTATCCTGTAAAACCGGGCAAGGCGTGGACGAATTAAAGCAAGCCTTAACCCAAGGGCTCACAACGGCTATGGCCGAGGACGGCGTAATGATTTCCAACTTGCGCCAATACGAGGCCGTTTTGCGGGCTCAAACGGAATTGGAAATGGCCCAGCGGCGCTTAACGGCGCAAGCCGGGGGCGAAATTTATGCGGAGCATATCCGCGCGGCCTTAAACGGGCTGAAAGATTTAATCGGAGAAGTGACGCCGGACGACGTGTTAGACGTTATTTTCTCCACTTTTTGCATGGGGAAATAAATGTTTATTTGTGATACGCAGTATGATGTAGTAGTGGTAGGGGGCGGGCACGCCGGGTGCGAGGCCGCCCTGATTGCCGCCAAAACCGGGGCCAAAACGCTCCTGCTTACCCAAAGTTTGGATACGGTGGCGCAAATGTCCTGCAATCCGTCTATCGGCGGGATTGCCAAGGGGCAAATCGTGCGGGAAATTGACGCGTTGGGCGGGGCCATGGGCAAAGTGACGGACGCGGCCGCCCTGCATTACCATTTGTTAAATACGGGTAAAGGCCCGGCGGTACACTCCCCGCGCGTGCAGTGTGATAAAAAGCGCTACCAGTTTACTTTTAAGCATTTTTTGGAATGTCAGGATAATTTGGATATTATGCAGGACGAGGCCGTCAAACTGGCTACGGACGATAATAAAATTACCGGCGTTTTAACTTTGCGTGATACCTTTTATAAGGCCAAAACCGTGGTGTTGACTACCGGCACTTTTTTGGCGGGCACTATTCACATTGGCGAGGTCAACTACCCCGGCGGGCGGTATAATGATATGCCCAGTAATTTACTGGCTAAAAACCTAAAGGAAATCGGCCTGCATACCCTGCGTTTTAAGACGGGAACCCCCATGCGCATTAACGCGCGGAAAATGGACGTTTCCAAATTCCGCCTGCAACCGTCCGACGACCCTTTGCAACCAATTTCCCACTTTACGGACCAAAAAGAGCAATCCAAACGGCACTTTTTACAATGCTACATCACCCGCACCAATTTGGAAACGGATAAAATCCTGCGGGCCAATGCGCACCGCTCCGCCATGTATAGTGGCCATATACACGGCATGGGGCCGCGGTATTGTCCGTCGGTAGAAGATAAAATTAAAAAATTTCCGGAAATTACCAGCCACCCGCTGTTTTTGGAGCCGGAAGGCTTTGATACGGAAGAATATTATATCCAGGGGTTTTCAACCAGTATGCCGGAAGACGTACAGCGGGCGTTGGTGGCCTCGGTGCCCGGGTTGGAAAATGCGCCGCTTACGCGGGCCGGCTATGCCGTAGAGTACGATTTTTCGGACCCGCGCGACTTATACGCCACGTTGGAAAGCAAGCTAATTCCCGGCCTGTTTTGCGCCGGGCAGATTAACGGCACCACCGGGTACGAGGAAGCCGGCGGGCAGGGGTTAGTGGCGGGCTTAAATGCGGCGGCCAAAGTGCAAGGCAAGGAGCCGCTCATCCTGCGGCGCGACGAGGCGTACATCGGCGTACTGATAGATGATTTAGTCAACAAAGGGGTAAACGAGCCGTACCGTATGTTTACTTCCCGCGCGGAATACCGCATTTTACTGCGTAATGATAATGCGGATTTGCGCCTGATGCCCCATGCGTTTGCGTACGGCACGCTGGAAGAAAAATTCCGCTGCCCCTTTGAGCGCTACCGCGAAGAAGTGGAAAAGCAGTTGCAACACCCGGGCTGCCCGGTGGACGAAACGGATTTATACCCGTGGACGAAAGAAAAAGTGCTTACGCACGTTGAAATCCACCAAAAATACGCCGGCTATTACGAACGCAATAAAAAAGATGCCGAAAAACTGGCCCAGGCGGACAGCATTAAAATCCCGGCGGGGTTTGACCCGTCTGCCGTGCGCGGCATTTTGATAGAAAGCAGCCAAAAGTTAAAAGAGGTAAAGCCGCTCACGTTGGGGCAGGCGTCGCGCATCCCCGGTATTACTCCGGCGGATATACAACTTTTGGCCGTACATATTGAACGCTACCGGAGATTACACCGTGAATCAGACAATTAGCACGTTTGCCCAACATATCGGGTTGCCGCTTTCGTCCGGGCAGGTGGAATTATTGGAGCGCTACGCGGGGCTCGTGTGGCAAAAAAAGGATTTTTTGAATTTAACCAGCGCGGCAGACGTGCAGGAAATTTACGCCCGCCACATTTGCGACGGCCTGAGCGCCGCGGCTTTTATTTATAAAGAAAGCCAAGGCGCTGACGGCGTTGAAGTGGGCGACGCGGGCGCAGGGGCCGGATATATCGGGCTTGTGTGCGCGGTGGCTCTGCCGCAAAGCCGCATTACTTTAATAGAAAGTTTACAGCGGCGCAGTTCTTTTATGAATTGGGCCATTTTAACGCTGGGCCTGAAAAACGCGCGGGTGGTAAATTGCCGCTTGGGCGAAAAAACCGCCTTTTCACTAGACTATTTAACGGAGCGCGCCATGGGCAAACTGACGGATATTTTGCCCCTTTGCGCGGCGGCGGTAAAGGCGGGGGGAAAGTTTATTGCGTTCCAGGGGGAACACCCGGACGAAATGACCCCTGCCCTGCTGGCTAAATGCGGGGTTCGGGCGCGGGCCTTACAGCCGTATGCGCTCCCGCAGGATGATAAAAAACGCTTTTTGGCGGTATTTGATAAGGATTAACAGATGACACGGCTAATTCAGTTTTTCTGCTTGCTGTTTGCTTTTTGTTTGGCGGCGGGCCCGGTAATGAAACATTACGGGTACGAGCCGCGCGCCGTATTGCAAAACCTGCAAGAAAAACTGACGGAGTTTTCCGCCCGCTTTGACGGAAAATATCCGGCCGCAAACGCCCAAGCGCCCGCGGCGCAGGCCCCGGTAAAAGTGGAGCGCAACTCCATAGACCCGCGGGAAATGGATAAATTGTTTGCGGACGTCAACCCGCGTAATGCCGCCCAAAGCGCGGACCCGGTGGATTATTCCACCCGCGACGAAAAAGAATTTAAGGATATGATTGCCGGATTGGAAAAAATCGGCGCCGTGGCCCCTAAAAACCCGCAGAACTATCTGCCGGGGTTTTCGGCCCAAGCCTACCGCCCGGCGGATTCCCAACAAAAATCCCGCTGGGTGCCGCCCCCGCCCGGGTTTATGACGGCGGAAACTTTCAACTATTTAATTTACCGCCAAACGCACCCGGTGTCGCAGTCCATTTCCACGGTGTTGGATAACATCCACGGTAATTTAATGTTGGATTTAACGCCGTTTACACTGGTCATTAAACCCAACAAAATTTTGGTTATGCTGTTTGGGGATAAAGACAGTTATATGAATTTTACCAAGCGCCCGCCGTGGTCCGGCGCGTCGTCCGACCTCAAGGCCGATACAATGTATGTGCAAGAAGGCAACAGTTTTTATCCGCTTTCCGTGCATGAGCTGACCCACTTGTATTTTGACGGCTACTTTTTGCCGGTGATTTCCCCGTTGTGGCTTTCGGAAGGGATGGCGGTTTATATGCAAATTAACGGCGCCAAGCAAAAGCCCTCGTGGGTGGACCCGGCTATGAAACGCATTTTGCAGGGGGATATTATCCCGCTTGAAAAAATGACCGTTACGGAAGATTTAAGCGATTTATCCACCCCGCAGGCGGAACTTTGGTACACGCAGGCATACAGTTTGGTGGATTACCTGCTCAACACCCGCACGCGCGACGAATTTTACCAATTTTGTAATGAACTGAAAAAGAAAACCCCGCTCCACCAGGCGTTATATAAGGCGTACGGTATGCCGTTTACGAAAGTTTCCGTATTGCAAAACGTGTGGTTGCACGACGTGCAAAAAGCGGCAGGGGTGCGCCCGGCCCCGGTTAAAACACCGCCGCCCCCGGCTAATACTAATGTAAAGGCTCCGGCTAAAAAGGCGCCCGCGGCTAATGCTAAGGCCGCCCCCAAAGCACCGGCCGGTACCAAAACACAGGCCGGTACAAAGGCCCCTAAAAAATGAGGATTTTTAAGCTATGACCGAATGGACCCATATCCCGATACTTGCCCCGCAAATTGCGGATTTGTTATTAACCGACCCCGACGGCGTATATGTGGACGGCACGTTGGGGCTCGGCGGGCACAGCGCGCTGTTTTTGAGCCGACTTTCGCCCAAGGCCCGCTTGTTGGGGTTTGATAAAGACGCGCAGGCTATCCAAATGGCCCAAACGCGCATTAACGACCCTCGCCTGCTTACTTTTAACGAAAGCTACACCTGCGCCCCGCAAGAATTGGAAAAACTGGGCGTGTTGGCTACGGGCGCACTTTTTGATTTGGGTTTAAGCTCTTACCAGTTGGATAACCCTGCCCGCGGTTTTAGTATAATAAATAATGGGCCGTTAGATATGCGGTTTGATTTATCCGCCCCGCTGACGGCACAAACCATTGTAAACACTTGGGGGTTGGACGACCTTACCCGTATCTTAACGGAATATGGCGAAGAACGCAAAGCCGCCCCCATAGCCATAGCTATTTTGAATGCCCGGCGTAAAGCCCCTCTGCAAACAACCGAAGACCTCAAACGCGTGGTAGAAAGCGTGTATGGCGGGCGCGGCAAAACGCACCCCGCCACGCAAACTTTTCAGGCACTGCGTATTGCGGTAAATGATGAATTGGGTACGGTGGAAAAAATGTTGGGGGTACTGCCGCATATTTTGCGGGTGGGCGGGCGCGCCGCGGTGCTGACGTTCCACTCGTTAGAAGACCGCTTGGTAAAGAACCGTTTTAAGCAAATGGCGGCGGACGGCGGCTGGAAATTGGTAAATAAAAAAGTAATCGTGCCGGATTATAACGAGGTACGCCAAAACCGCCGCTCCCGCAGTGCCAAATTACGGGTGATAGAAAGAGTATGAAAGCATTTATTACATTAGTTATTTTGGGGGGGCTGGCCTTGGGCCTGGTGGTGGTGCGTATGGAAATCAGCCGCTCCGGGCGGGAAATCAGCAAACTCCAAAACCGGGTGGAAGTGCAGGAAGCCCGCAACCAGTATTTGCAGTTGGAAATTGCCCGCTTGGAAAGCCCCGCCGTGGTATCCGCCCAGGCGCGCGAACGCTTAAAAATGGATTTTACTAAACCCAGTAATGTGGTTGTGTTGGAAGATTAAACCGTATGTTCAAAAAGAAAATTTCGTTTGTATATGACGTTAAAAAACGCATGAAGCTATGCGGCTTTTTGGCGTTGATTCCGCCGGTGGCAATTTGTTTGCAACTGCTTAATTTACAAACGTTCCAGCACGAAAAATTTGCCGATAAGGCGGACCGCGCCATTTACAGCTACCTGGCCGAAGACCGCTTGCGCGGGCCTATTTATGATGTAAACGGAAATGTGTTGGCGGAATCGGTACGCACGCACTCGTGCGGCATATCCCCCAAGTATGTAAAAGACAAAAAAGCCACGGTGGCGTTTTTAGCCAAAGCCTTAAAACTGCCTCCGGCCAGAATTTTGGAAAAATGGAACCGCAACGGGCGATTTTTCTTTGTGGAAAAAAACATCAAGCCGGATGTTTATATGGAAATGCTCCCGGCGTTGCGTAAGCCGGTGGGGCAGGGGTTGGATTTAACGCCCGAATATAAACGGATGCGCCCATACGATAAATTAGCGCTGGATTTGTTGGGGGAGTCCAACTCCAAAAATTTAGGGCTTTCCGGCTTAGAGCAGATGTTCAATAAGGAACTCAGCCAGGACATCAGCAAAAAACGCGCCAAACGCGCCTTGCGGGGGGACATTATTTATGACCGCAAGTTAAAAGAAGAATTATCGGTAGGGAGCTTGTATTTAACCATAGATTTACAGGCCCAGTATTTTGCCGAGCAAGCCCTGCATAAAGCGGTGGAAGAATACGGCGCCGAACACGGGGTGGCCATGGTGCAGGAGCCGTCCACCGGGCGGATTTTGGCGGCGGCCTCTTATCCGGTGGAGAACGGACAGTCTTTGCCGTTCCAGTTTACTTACGAGCCCGGCTCTACATTCAAAACCATCGCCATTTCTTCCGCGTTGGATGCGGGCACGGTGTCCGTCACGGATTCTATTGATATGGAGGGCCGCCGTTGGGAAGTGGCCCGCGGGTTTACCGTTAAAGATAACCAACACAAAAAGGATTTTTTGTCCGTGCCGGAAGTAATGCAGTTGTCGTCCAACATTGGGGCGGGTAAAATAGCGGTAGACTTGGGTGCTAAAAACCTGTTTTATTACATTAAAGCCTTTGGGTTCGGCACCAAAACGGATATTAATTTTAACGGGGAAGCCAAAGGTTTTGTGCCCCCGTATAATAAATGGACGAAGGTGGATACCGCCACCAAAGGGTACGGATACGGTATTTCGCTTACCCCGGTGCAGTTAATCAATGCGTATTCCGTAATAGCCAACGGCGGGTATTTAATGCAACCGCATTTGGTGGACCGTATTGAATATGCCGACGGCCGCGTAAGCAAAATGAGTAAGCCGGTAAAAATCCGCCGGGTCATCAAGCCGGAAACGGCCAAAATTATGACCAAAGTATTGCAAAGCGTGGTGGAAAACGGCAGCGGTAAACGCGCCCAAATAAAAGGGTACACCGTGGCGGGCAAAACCGGCACGGCCGAAAAATTAACTAAAGAGGGCGGCTACGGCAAGCGCAGTCACATTGTGTCTTTCTGCGGGTTTGTGCCGGCCAGCAAGCCGCAATTTACCATTTTGGTTATTTTGGATAATCCCTCCAAATACACCTTTGGCGGTACGGCGGCCGCGCCTGCGTTCAGGCAAATTGCCGAAAACCTGCTGACCTTAAAAGGGGTTCAGCCGGACCAACTGGATTTTATAAATTAAGGAGATTGTATGAAATTAAACCTGACGTTTAGCAAAATTGCGGAAATTATGAAAGGGGAATTGGTAAGTAAAACCCCTTTGGCGAAAGTGTCCGCTTTTGTCACGGATAGCCGCGTAGTGGGCGCGGGGGACGCGTTTATTGCCTTAAAAGGCTTAAAACACGACGCGCACGAATTTATCCCGCAGGTCGTTAAACAAGGGGCCGTTTTGGTGGTGGCGCAAAAAGCGCACTGCCCGCAAATCTCCAACGGGGCCGTATCCGTTATTTATGTGCAAGATACCTTAAAAGCCTTGCAAATGTTGGCGCAGTACCACCGCTTGAACAGCACCTTAAAAGTGGCCGCCATTACAGGTTCCAACGGCAAAAGCACCACCAAACAAATGTTAAAGGCTATTTGCTCCCAGGCGGGGGAAACGGTAGCCAATATGGGCAATTTTAATAACCAGTTCGGTACGCCGTTTTCCTTATTGGAAATACAACCCAAACACAAATACGGCGTGTTTGAATTGGGCGCCTCCCACCCCGGCGATATTGACGAACTGGCCGCTATTGCCGTGCCGGATGTGGCGGTAATTACCAATGTGGGGCCGTCCCATTTGGAATCGTTCAAAACCTTGGAAAATGTGTACAAAACCAAAACGGAAATTGCCGCGCACTTAAACTTTGGCGGTACGCTGGTGTATAACGTGGACGACCCGCTTTTGGCGCGGTTGCAGACGGAATTTAAGGGGAAAGCCATTCCGTTCGGCTTTTCGCCCTCTGCCTCTTTGCGCATTTTGGATACGCAGGATAAATTTGCGTTTACTTACAAGGGCGAAGCGTGCGTGGTGGATATAAAACTGCCCGCGCACGATAAATTAAACGCCGCCGCCGCGGCCGCCGCCGCTATTGCGCTGGGGCTGCACTTGGACGAAATTAAAAAAGGTTTGTCGGCCTTTACTCCTATGCCTATGCGTATGGAGCGGGTGGAAAAAGCCGGCGCGCATTTTATTTTGGATTGCTACAACGCCAACCCGGCCAGTATGAAAAACGCCTTGGAAATTTTAGGGCGCGAGCCGTTCACCCCGCGCGTAGCCGTACTGGGGGATATGAAAGAGTTGGGGGAAACCTCTAAAGATTACCACCGCTTAATTGCCCGGCAACTGTTGGATAATCAGGTGGATTATGCCTTTTTGGCCGGGGAACAAATGCACTATGCGTATGAAGTTTTGAACCGGGCCGAATCCGGCGTGCGCGCGGTGTACGGCAAAACCCCGCAGGAGTGGACGGAGCAGTTAAAGGCACTTATTAAAAAACAGGGCGGTACTTATTTAATTAAAGCGTCGCGCTCTATGAATTTTGAAAATATTTTTAAGGAGATTTAAGTGTTATATTATCTTTCTTTATTTACGGAAGAATTTAGCTTCCTGAATATTTTTAACTACATCACCCTGCGTACCGGGGGCGCGATTTTTACGTCTTTCTTTTTGACGCTCCTTATCGGCCCGGCGCTGGTAGCAAAACTGCGCTCCTATAAAATACAGCAGGTGGAGCGCGAATACGGCCCGGCCTCGCACTTATCCAAAAGCGGTACGCCCACCATGGGGGGCCTGCTGATTTTGTTTAGCCTGTTGGCCAGTGTGGCGCTGTGGGCGCGGTTGGATTCCCCGTATATTTGGCTACTGGTGTTTACCACGGTTTCTTTGGCTGGGGCCGGGATTATGGACGACTATACAAAACTCGTCAAAAAGAACCCGGAGGGCATGAAGTCTTCCGTTAAGTTTTGTATCCAACTGTTTACGGCGTTGGTGGTGGTGGGCTATTTGGGCGCCAACCCGCCTAACGGGGAGTATGCAACCTCGCTGATTATCCCGTATATGAGCAAGATGTTTGTGGATTTATCGGTATTTTATTTTGCGTTTTCTATGTTGGTGATTGTGGGCGCCTCCAACGCCACCAATTTAACGGACGGTTTGGACGGCCTGGCCGCCGGGTGTATGGTGTTTACGGCGGCGGCGTATGCCGTGTTTGCCTATACGGCGGGGAATGTGCAATTTGCCGATTATCTAAAAATTATTTATGTGCCCGGCGCGGGGGAAATTACCGTGTTTATGGGGGCATTAATCGGCGCGTGTTTAGGGTTTTTGTGGTTTAACGCCTATCCGGCCCAAGTGTTTATGGGGGATACCAGCTCGCTCTTTTTGGGGGGCGTTATCGGTACGGCCGCGCTGTGTGTAAAGCAGGAGCTTTTATTGCCGATAGCCGGCGGAATTTTTGTGTTGGAAACCGTTTCCGTAATGCTTCAAATGGGGTATTTTAAGCTGACCCACGGCAAACGGCTGTTCAAAATGACCCCCATTCACCACCATTTTGAGTTAATGGGCATCCCGGAGCCGAAAGTGATTGTGCGCTTTTGGGTGGTGGGTGCTATGCTCATGCTACTGGCGTTGGCGGCCTTAAAAATAAGGTAAAAGTATGAGAACTTTGTTCAGCCGCCCGGCCAGGCGCAATAATTTTATCCGGCCGAAAAATACGTCCCGCTTTGCCGAGCCCGGCAAGCGCAGTGCGTGGCGCTTTTTGCCGCTGGATAAAACATTGGCTATTATTACGGCCTCTTTTGTGGTATTCGGGCTGGTTTTTACTTATTCTTCCAGCGCGTTTGATTCTACCTCGTTTTTTAAGCGGCAGTTGGTGTTTGATATTATCGGCCTGATTGCGGCGGTTGTTTTGTGGCAGTTTTACGACCGTTTGCAAAAAATAAAGCTCTTTCGCCCCATTTATCTTATTTACGGTACTTGGGTTTTGTTGGTTATTGTATTGTTTACCAAGCCGATTGCCAACGTACACCGCTGGATTGATTTGGGGTTTTTTAATTTACAGCCGTCCGAAATTGCCAAAGTGACCCTGCTGATTTATGTGGCCGATTATTTAAGCACCGTACAGGGGAAACTTTCCAAAAACTGGGGGCTTTTGGTTCGCCCGCTGTTTGTGACCGGGGTGACGTTGGGGCTTATTTTGGTGGCTAAAGACATCGGAACGCCCTTTTTAATGGCGTGCGTGGTAGGGGCCATGCTGTTTGTGTCCGGCGCGCGGCTGAAACAGTTGGGGGCGGTGTGTCTGGCGGTGTTGCCGATAGTTTTACACCAGTTGTTTTTTGTAAAATACCGCCGGGACCGCATTTTATCCTTTCTGCACCCGGAAAGTGACCCCGGCAACAACGGCTATCAGCTGATACGCTCTTTTACGGCGGTAGGCTCCGGCGGTTGGCTGGGGAAAGGTTTGGGAAACAGTGAACTGAAACTGGAGTATCTCCCGGCCGCGCATACGGACTTTATTTTTTCCATTATCTGCGAAGAAATCGGCCTTATCGGCGCAACGCTGGTGGTGGTGTTCTTTTGCGCCCTGCTTACGCGCGGGATTAGTTTGGCGCGGGTGGCCCGCAACAATTTTAACAGCTTGCTGATTTTCGGCCTTACGCTGACCATTTCCGGGCAGGCATTTTTTAATATGGCCATGGCTATCGGCCTGTTGCCCACCAAAGGGATTGCCATGCCGTTCTTTTCGTACGGCGGCTCCTCGGTAATTATGACATTAGCCATGATGGGTATTATTATGAATATGACCGCTTCCGACTCTGCCCCCAAAACGCAGAGCGGGCCGGACTACACCCAATTTAAGACAAGGAACAGATAAATGAAAAATACACGTTTTATTATAGCTTCCGGCGGAACCGGCGGGCATTTTTATCCGGGTTTTGCACTGGGCAAATTGCTTAACAAACAAGGCATGAGCGTTTTGTTTGTGGTGCGCACGGGGGACCCGGCCGCCCAGGTTTTACAAACCCATAAACTGAAATATAAAGAAGTGGATTTTATGGGTATGCCCCGCAGCTTTAATCCGTTGGCATATATTAAATTTATGTATAAATTGGTGCGCGCGCTGGGCCAAACGCGGGGAATTATCAAAGCGTTTGGGCCGGATGTGTGTATCGGTACGGGGGGGTATATTTCGTTCCCGCTTATTTTTATGGCGCATTTTATGGGCATAAAAACCGCCGTGCATGATTCCAATACAAAAATCGGTTTGGCTAACCGCGTGTGCGGCAAATTTGCCGATTTGTTTATGCTGGGATTACCGACGACGGAAAAAATCAAAAATGCCCTTTTAACCAGTACGCCCATCCGCGAGGAATTTGCCGAAAAAACGAACCGGCGCAAAATTCTGACGGATTTGGATTTAGACCCCACCCAAAAAACGGTGTTGGTTTTTGGCGGAAGCCAGGGGGCCAAAGGGTTAAATGCGGCGGTTATCCGCGCTGTAAAGCGCATTGTGGCGGAAAATAAAGAGGTGCATTTTATCCACATTACCGGGGAACGCTGGTACCAAAACATTAAAAACCAGTACGGCCGCACGTTGCAAGTGCGCGTGTTGCCGTATTCCAACGAAATTTACGATTTAATGCAAATCAGCCAGTTTGTTATTTGCCGCGCCGGGGCCAGCACGTTGGCGGAGCTGATTTATTGCAAAAAACCGGCGCTGTTGGTGCCGTTCCCGTATGCGGCGGCCAACCACCAGTATTATAATGCCAAAGTGTTGCAATCCGTCGGTTGTGCGCAAATGGCCCTGGAAGGGGATAATTTAGAGCAAGAAATTTACCAAACGCTGACCAAAGTGCTGGGCGGACAAAATAGCGGCGTGTTGCGCCAAATGGCGGAAAATTACTCCAAATTAAACATTCCGGACCCGATGACGTCCGCCGAGTTTATCGCGCAAACCCTCAAACAATTATAAATAATGGAAAGGAGCCGCGGACTCCTTAAAAACGGCAGAAAGAGCCGCAACAGGTAGCAAACCCCGCGGCGCGCCCTTAAAATTCAAAGGCAAAAACGCAAAAGCCGGGAAAGGGCGGCCGCAAACCCCTCACAAAATTATAATCACAGGCAACAAAAAAGAACCCCGCGTTGGCGGGGTTCTTTTATCATGCGGTAAAACTTATTTAATGCGGCCGGCGGAACCGAATACGTTTTGGTTCTTTTCGGCATACATTTTAATCAGTTCTTCGCGGGCCGGGCCCAAGTATTTGCGCGGGTCAAATTCGCTGGGTTTGGTGGCAAAAATCTTGCGGATGGTGGCGGTCATTACCAAGCGGCCGTCGGAGTCCACGTTGATTTTGCATACAGCCATTTTGGCGGCTTTGTGCAGTTGTTCTTCGGGCACGCCGGCGGTGTTTTCCAATTTGCCGCCGTATTCGTTAATTTGTTTAACGGCCCATTGCGGTACGCTGGAAGAACCGTGCAGCACAATCGGGAAACCGGGCAAGCGTTTGGAAACTTCTTCCAAAATATCAAAGCGCAGTTCGGGCAAGGCTTCGCCGGGTTTCACTTTGAATTTGTAAGCGCCGTGAGAGGTGCCGATGGAAATAGCCAAGGAATCTACCCCGGTGCGTTTTACAAAGTCTTCCACTTGGGCAGGGTCCGTATAGGTGTGGTGTTCGGCGGAAACTTCGTCTTCAATACCGGCCAAAACGCCCAATTCACCTTCTACCGTCACGTCGTGCGCGTGGGCATATTCCACTACTTTTTTGGTCAAAGCCACGTTTTCTTCGTACGGTAAGTGGGAGCCGTCAATCATCACAGAGGAGAAACCATTGTCCACGCAGTCTTTGCACAGTTCAAAGGAATCACCGTGGTCCAAGTGCAGGCACAGCGGCACCGGTTTGCCGATTTCGTTCATCATTTCCACCGCACCGCGGGCCATCCAACGCAAAAGCGTGGAGTTGGCATATTGGCGCGCACCTTTGGAAACTTGCAAAATTACCGGGGAGCCGGTTTGCACGCAAGCGGTCACAATAGCTTGCAACTGTTCCATGTTGTTAAAGTTATAAGCCGGGATGGCATACCCGCCGGCCATTGCATCTTTGAACATTTGTTTGGTGTTTACCAAACCCAGTTCTTTATAAGAAACGGTCATTACACAGCCTCCTAAAATAAATATCTTCCCAAACATTTTACTATTTTTTGCGCAAGAGTGGGGCCTCTAATGCAAAAAAGGGGCTGAAAACGGCCTAAAATGGGTTTTACTTGCAAAAAAGGTGCGTTGTGAGTATAATGTAAATACCTTTACTGTCTATTAATAAGGATAAAAATGGATTTTTCTACTTTACAACAATTAACCCAACTGCCGGGCGTTTCCGGGCGGGAAAGTGCCGTCCGCCGGTTTATCAGCCAACAGGTTGCCCCGTATGCCGACGATGTAAAAACGGACGCGCTGGGCAACTTAATTGTACTCAAAAAGGGTACCTCGGATAAAAACCTGCTTTTAGCCGCGCACATGGACGAAGTGGGCCTGATGATTCACTACATTGGCCCGGACGGATTTTTGCGCTTTGTGCCCGTGGGCGGGATTGACCCGCGCACCCTGCTGGCCCAGCGTGTGACGGTGCATACGTCCGGCGGGGAGGCTTTGCTGGGCGTTATCGGTACCCGCCCGGCCCACGTCACTACGGAAGCCGAACGCGGCAAGGCGGTGCCTATCGGGGATTTATTTATTGACGTGGGGCTGACGGGGGCGGAAGCGGCCGCGCGTATCCAACCGGGCGATTTTGCCACCCTGCGCCGCCCGTACG
Source organism: Candidatus Avelusimicrobium faecicola (assembly GCA_900540405.1). GTDB lineage: Bacteria > Elusimicrobiota > Elusimicrobia > Elusimicrobiales > Elusimicrobiaceae > Avelusimicrobium > Avelusimicrobium faecicola. Next base: position 19,265 of record UQFW01000018.1, read on the forward strand.
AAGAATTTGGCTCCGGCCGCTTGACGGCTAAAGCGTTGGATAACCGCTCCGGCGTGTTTGTGCTGTTGGAGCTGTTAAAAGCGCTTAAAAACCCCTTTTATAATGTATATGCCGTGTTTACCGTGCAGGAAGAAGTAGGCTTGCGCGGGGCGGGCACGGCGGCCTATGGCATAGAGGCCCATTTGGCCTTGGCCTTAGATACCACCGGCGCGGCGGATATACCGGGCAGTGCCCCGCAAAATTATATTACCGCGTTGGGGGCCGGCGTGGGCGTGACGGCCATTGATGCCCGCACCATTACGCACGAAGGGTTGTTTAATGCCCTCAAGCGGTTGTGTTTGGCAAAAAACATCCGCTATCAGGTGCGTGTGGCGCCGCGCGGCGGGAATGACGCCGGGGCTATTCACCAATCCAAAACGGGGGTACCGTGCTGCGCGTTATCCATCCCCACGCGCTACATTCATTCCAATACGGAAGTACAATGTAAATCCGATTTAGAACAAACCTTGGCATTGGCGTTGGCCGTTGCCCAAGAAGAACTGGTTATATAGGAGAGCTTATGAAACCGTTTACGTTAGGTGTAAAAAGAGCAGGTTATTTTGATGTGACCGACTATGTGAAGCAATACCCGCTTCCGGCGGCCGAGCAGGACGAGCTGGACACATTAGATGTAGCTTACCGCGCATTGGCGGCGGTGCTGTATAACTTTGTTCCGTCTTCCGGCCATGTGGGGGGGAGTGTTTCCAGCGGGCATTTTGTCAGCCACCTAATATATAAAGAAATGGCTTACGATTTTTCCAATCCCTTGCGGTTAGATGCGGATATTATCTCTTACGCTGCGGGGCATAAGGCCCTGGGGTTATATGCCATGTGGGCCCTGCGTGATGAATGCGCCCGCATTGCCGCGCCGTGCTTACTGCCGCAAGACGAAAAACTCCGCCTGCGGTTGGAAGATTTGCTCGGTTTCCGCCACAATAAAGTACAAGGCACGCCGCTGTTTACCAAATTTCATTCCAAAGCCTTGGGCGGCCACCCGGAACCGTCCACGCCGTTTGTGCGCCTTTCCACCGGGGCCAGCGGGGTGGGGATTGGCTCATCCGTAGGGTTGGCGTTTGCCGCGTGTGATACTTACGGGGAAAACTGCCCCCGCGTGCATATTGTAGAGGGCGAAGGCGGTATGACCGCCGGGCGCGTGAGCGAGGCGTTAGCGATGGCCTCCACCGCGCAACTTAAAAATGTGGTTTTCCATTTGGATTGGAACGAAGCCTCCATTGAAAGCAACCGCGTCACGTCCGACGGTAAAAACCCCGGGGATTATGTGCAGTGGACCCCGGCCGAAATGTTTTATATCCACGATATTAACGTGATTTTTGTACCCGACGGTATGGATTTTGCCCAAGTACACGCCGCGCAGGAACTGGCCAAACATTTGGATAACCACCAGCCTACGGCTATTGTGTACCGCACCGTAAAAGGGTGGAAGTATGGTTTAGAGGGCAAAGCCTCGCACGGCTCCGGCCATAAATTCTGCTCGCCGGAGTTTTATGCCAGTTTGGCGGAATTTGAACAGAAATTCGGCGTAAAATTCCCCGCCTTTGAGGGGGATAAAACGCCCGAAAATGTGGAAAAACACTACTGGGCATTTTTGGAGACCTTCCGTCAAGCGTTGCAAGCGCACCCGACGCTGTGCAGTAAAATGGCGGCGGATTTGACCGCCCGCCAAAAAGCGTTAAGCGCGGCCGGGCGCCAGGAACGCCCCGGCATGGGGGATAGCGCGGTACTTTTTACCGGCCAGGACAGCCAAAACGCGCCGGCCGCTTTCAAGTTTGCCGCCGGAGATTCCCACACCACCCGCGGCGTATTGGGGGATGTGCTTGCGTACTTAAATAAAGAAAGCCACGGCGCTATTTTTACCGCCTCGGCCGATTTGTACGGCTCCACCGGGGCCGCCGCGATTGCCAAGGATTTCCCCGCCGGAAACTTTAACGCGGTGACGAACCCGGCCTCCCGCCGTTTGGCGGCAGGCGGCATTTGCGAAGACGGCATGGCCGCCGTTTGCAGTGGGATTTCCGCCTTTGGCAAACAAGTGGCGGTGTCTTCCACCTATGGGGCGTTTTTAGCGTTTGAACACGTTGCCGCGCGCTTGCACGCTATCGGCTATCAGGCCGCGCACGAAATCGGCGCCACCCCCAATACGTTGGTGCTGTTTAACGGCCACGCCAGTTTGCCGACGGGCGAAGACGGCCCCACCCATGGGGACCCGCAATCTTTGCAGTTGGTGCAGGATAACTTCCCCAAAGGGGCGTGCATTACGGCTACCCCGTTAGAGGTGGACGAAATTTGGCCGTTGGTGACCAAGGCCCTTTCCTTGCGCCCGGCGGTGTTTGCGCCGTTTGTGGTGCGGCCGTCCCAAAAATTGGCGGACCGCAAAGCCTTGGGGATGGATGACGCCGCGGCCTGCTTAAAAGGGGTGTATTATTTGCACCGGGCCAAAAACCCGTCGGCGGGTGCGGTGTTTGTGCAAGGCGCGGGCGTAGGTAAAATTGTGGTAGACCAAATTTTGCCCCGCTTGCAAGAAGAAGGCTTAGACCTTAATTTTATTTACGTTTCCAGCCGGGAGTTGTTTGAACTCCTGCCGGAAGCGGAGCAGGAAGCGTTGGTGCCGCAAGAATTGCGCCGCCGTGCCATGGGGCTGACGGATTTTACCATGCCTACCATGGAAACTTGGCTGCTGAGCGACTACGGCCGCCAACACACGCTCTACCCGCAAAAGAAAGGCGGCTATTTGGGTAGTGCCAGTGCCGCTAATATTTATAAAGAAGCCGGCATGGACGCCGCAGGCATTTTAGCGGCCTTGCGCGCGTATGTGAACGGATTGGCCTAACGCATAGCGTTGGGTGTATAAAGGAGAATAATACAATGGCTGAAGAAAAACCTTATTTAACCGGCAGAACCTATATCTTCCGGCTGCCGAAAGGAAAAGATTTGTTGGAATCGCTGGCGGATTTCTGCCACGATAACCAGGTAAAGTGCGGGGTCGTGACGGTAATAGGCTCGGTGGAGAACGCCACCTTGGGCTGGTACGACCAAAGCAAAAAACGCTATGAAAAAACCGTCATTAATGCGCAAATGGAACTGCTGAGCTTAACGGGCAATATCAGTATTCAGGATAACCGCCCGCAAGTCCACGCGCACGCTATGCTGACGGGTAAAGATTATAACGTAATTGGCGGGCACCTGTTCCCCGGTACTAAAATTTATGTGTGCGAAGCGTACATTCAAGAATTAGTAGGCGAACCGAAAGTGCGCCGCACGGATAAAGTGACCAAACTGTCTTTGTGGGCTTAAACCGGAAAGACGGTTCAACAAAAAAATCTGTTCCACACACAAAGGATAAGCAAAAAATGCTTGTCCTTTGTTTTTTTGTTAGTAGCAGCTAATTTTTGCTCTCCGACGGTAAACAAGTTAAAATCCACCAAAAATAAGCGGGTTGTAAAACGGGGGGCAGATAGGATAGCAGTATTTTTTTTAGGTGTCAAGCAAAAGAAAAAATAAATTTGCAAACATCAAAAAAATTAACTTTAATAAAGGGGTAGGGTAGTTAAAACTAACAATGGAGGAGTTATTGCATGAAGAAACTACTGGGCTTGTTAGTAGCCGCTTTGGTGGCTATGCCTGCAAGCGCTGACGTACTGAATAATGTAGAACTCAAAGGCGAAGTACAGACTATCGCCTCTGACGTGAGAACCGGTTATAATTCCGGCACCAACTTCCGCGTACTGGCTGGTTTATCTGCCGATTTGGTGGAAGACGTAAGAGCCAATGTGTTGTTCCAATATAATGATGCTTGGTTGAGCAATTATGCGGGCAATACGGTTGAACAGTATTGGAAGGATGTCACCCTGGCCGAAGCCAATGTGGTGCTTTCCAACTTGTTTGATTGCTTTGAAGCCACTGTCGGCCGCCAATTCTATGGCGACGAAGACAGCGCCGTAATGTATGTGGGGCCGAACCACTATGTGTTTAATATGAACCGCGCGCCCTCCTTGGATGCGGCTAAACTGACTTACAGCGACGATTTCAAATCCGTCACTTTGTTAGCCGGTAAATTGGTATACACCGGTGCCACTGCCGTTAAAAATGAAACCATTTACGGGGCGGATGTGAGATTAAACTTAACCGATACCTTAAAATTGCAAGTATACGGTTATGATTTGAAAGCCAGCAAAAGCATCTCTACCTATTATGATGAAAAACATACTGGTTTTTATGGTGCTAAAGCTACCTTCGCTCCCGAAGCCTTTGCTTTGAGCGCGGAATATGCGCGCGCCTTCCAAGGCCACAGACTGGTCAAAGAACCCAAAGACACCCCCTACTTGGTAAAAGTGGATGCCTCTTTGAATTTGGCCGCGTTCACCCCCAGAGCTACTTTCTATTACGCCAAAGGCGATGGCTTTGGCATGGGGAACTACTATCCCAGCTTGTTGATTGGCCATGTGTTGAGTGGCTATGGTGAGCCTTTGTCTAACTACTCCAACGACGGTTTAAGACTCTTTAACGTGGGTGTGGACTACACCTATGAAAAATGGGTGCTCTCCTTGGACGGCTATTCCTTCCAAGACCGCACCGCGCAGGAAGCTGGCACCTTGGAAGCTGACCTGAACGTAAAATATAACCATAACGAATACGTCCAGCTCTTTGCCGGCGTAGGCTATGG
>UQFW01000019.1 GCA_900540405.1 Candidatus Avelusimicrobium faecicola
CCTTAAAATATGGGGGCTTTGCCTGCCGTTATTTAATAGGGGTTGTTTGGGTTTCTTTTTTTTGATAAATTTTGTTATAAGCAAAACAAAAAAAGAGGTTTTACATGAAAAACGCAAATATAAGCCGTTTAGGCGGCTTCACGCTGATTGAATTATTAGTCGTGGTACTGATTATCGGCATTTTAGCTGCTGTGGCACTGCCTGAGTATGGTAAGGCGGTGGAGCGCTCCCGCATGACGGAAGCCATTACACTCATGGACAGCGTTGTTAAAGCCCAACGCCTCCAACTTATGCAAACCAACCGCTATGCGAGAGATTTTGAGGAGTTAGATGTTGCTCCCAAGGGAGCCACGGGGAGGGAATATTACACCAAAGGGGACCCGCGGACCGGTAGAGGTGGAAATGGGGTCCGGATACGCCTGTATAGTGATGGAGTAGGTGCTGTGCGTGACTATGATGCAATGTCCAATACATTGAAATATGTATATCAGTTGGAACGCTATTATCAGAGTGATAACGTCACTTGCGTAGGAAACAACCAAGCCGGGGAAGAATTATGTGCGGACTTTTGCGGGATTGATACTCCGATTTTAGTGTGTTGTAATAACGGCACCCGTGGGCACTGCCCACGCCCCGCTAACAACTAATCCACTCCTAAAGTCTATTCCCCTTAAAACGGCATAACTAGGCTTATAAAAAGGCTTAAAACAGCATAAAACAGCTTCAACCGCCTTAAAACACCAAAAAAGGCCCCTCGCGCGATGAAAAACGCGAGGGGTTATCTAGCCAGGCATTCCATGGTTTTCTCTTTCCTAAAGGCCAAATTGTGCCCATATTCGCCAGTTGAAAGGATTTAAGCCAACGGTCGTAGCCCCCTGTTTGATGCCCCGTCCCATCTCTCCGGGGTTCTCCAGCCTTCCTCAAAAGGCCGGCCCGGGGCTTGTGCAACGGATAACCGGCACCAACGCAAGACCACCACGCCGCCGAAACTTAAAAGAACTTTCTTTTTCTATGTTGAAATCCCCTCCGCGCGCACCGTAAAACCGGTTTCACGCGGAACAAACTTCAAATAGTTGCCGCGGCTCTCGCCATACATCATACGGCATAGCTGAAAACCGCCTGCTTTTTCTGTCAAATACTACGCACTGCCATTAGGTTATACTAAGAGTATAATGGAAGAATGGCTAAAATCAAGGGGTAAATCCTATTTATTTTATTCCCCGAGCAGTACCTTAAACACAATAACCCCTTTTGCCTGCTCTAATGGGTCTGCGGGGCGTTTTTGCCCCTCTATATCCAACCAAATTTGTCCGTCTTGCCGGAACACCCGTGCCGCCAATAACCCAAGCGGAGTGCGGATTAACTGCTCCTGCCCGGGGGCCCATTCGGTAGAGGGTTTTACGGCGGCTATCAGGCGGGGGGAAAGTTGGAGCATAAATTGCGCTCCCCGCGTGCGCAAACGCGGCAACGTCCACCATTCCAGTACATCACTGTCCTCAAAAATGGGTGCGCCGTCCGGCGGCAGTTGTGCCAGTAGCGGCAGGGCCGCGCTGTTGCTTTGCGCGCTGAGTACAGGGCGGGCGGTGTAGGGCGTTTCGCTTTCGCGCAAACAGTGGTGGGGCGTGCTTTCCGCCGCTAGCGGATAAGCCACGCGGGAAGAATCTTCAAACAAGCGGGTGACGCCGTATAAATCCAAGCCGAACAGCGCCGCCATTTGCTGGGCATATCCCTTGGACGGGTGGCGTTTGCCGGTGGTCCAGAGGGCAACGGTGGCGGTGGAAACTTTTAATATTTTAGCTAACTTTGCTTGCGCGCCGCGCAGTACGCCGCCGTTCCATTTTTCTAATTGTTTTTCAAATTTATTCATGGGAACCTCCTAAAAACACATGGCAAAATGCCCTTGTATAAAACCCTTGACAAATACTAACAAAATTTACTACACTAGCATTATTAAACCGGTGGCCGCCGGTTTAATAAAATAAAGAAGTTGAGTTGTGGCACTTATTTGCTAACCTGCCTTACCGGGTGGCCCGTCTCCCGGGTCGGTACTTTGCCTAAAAGTATGTTTACGCGGCAAGGCGCGGTTGTAGGCTCTGCCAGGAGCTACAACTATTATAACAAATAATAAGTGCGTTTGGTTAGTAAAGTTATGTTAGTTTGTAAAGACGGACCCAACTTAAAAGGGCACCCCGGGCTTCCTCGGCTACATAACTTTACTGGCCTTTTTGCAGGCCCGGAAGTGCTTTTTATGTTGTTTTTAACGGGCGGCTTAATGCCAACCGAAAATAAACGGCGGTATCAGCAAAATGATAGACAGCACCGCCAGTATAATTTGCAACGGCACGTTCCACTTGGCCCATTTCAGCCACGGTATGCCCGCCATGCCAATCGCGGCCATGGTCACCGGGGCGGTGGGGATAATGGCGTTGGTCCACCCTTCGCCAAACTGGTAGGCCAAAATGGCCGTTTGCGGGGCGATACCAATAATGTCCGCCAGTGGAATCATCACCGGCATAGTCAGCACCGCCTGGCCGGAGCCGGACGCCACAAAAAAGTTAATAAACGAGTGCGCCACAAACATTCCCTCGGCGGCCATCAGCGGGTGCATTTGCCCAATCACTTGGGTAATGCCGTACAGTACGGTATCCAAAATGCGGCCGTCGGTGGCAATAACCACAATGGCGCGCGCCAACGCTAACATAATAGACACGCTAACCATACTGCGCGCGCCGTCTATAATAGCGTCCGTCGTTTGGTTGAGGGACAATTTGCCCACCACCGCGCAGACGAGCCCCACGCCCAAAAACAGGCCGGAAATTTCCACAATATACCAGTGATAAAACGCCACTCCGGCTACTAAGGCACCCATACCGGCGGCAAAAATAAGTATAATCCAAATATGGCGGGCGGTAAATTTGGGTTTTTCCAATACATTTAATTGTAAATTTTTGCGTTTTTCAAGGTCTATTTCATAAGTGATACTTTTTTTAGGGTTTTTGCGCACGCGCTCGCCATACCAAGTGACAAAGCCAATCACCGTAGCCGTGCAAATGCCCCACACCAGAAAGCGGTACCCCATGCCGGAATAAAGCGGCAGTTGGGCAATCCCTTGAGAAATCCCCACCGTAAACGGGTTCATAAAGGCGGAGTCAAACCCCACCCACGCACCCAGGAACGGAATACTGACCCCTACCACCGTATCATACCCCAAAGACAGCGCCAGCGGGATAAAGAGGGGGATAAAAATAAGCGTTTCTTCCTCCATGCCAAACACGGCGCCGCCCAGCGAAAATAAAATCATACTGGAGGGTATAAAAAACTTTTTGAGCAGCTCCTGTTTGGAAAACAAATAACTGGTGCCCAAAATAACGGCGTTGACGGTTCCGGTGCGTTCAATAATGGTAAAAATGGCCCCGGTAATAAAGATAAATACAATAATGTCGGCGCAATCGCCAAAGGCTTTGGCGGGGGCGGTCAGCACGGCCCCAATGCCTTGCGGGGCGGAGTCTACCCGGTGGTAGGAACCGGCAACCGTATAGGTGCGGCCGTCTTTTTGAACGGTGTTATATTGCCCGGCGGGCAGAAAATAAGTCAGTGCGGCCACCACAATCATAATGGCAAAAATCAGGCCGTAAATATTGATAGAGAAAGTTTTTTTCATTTGTATATTATAGTTTATTTCCGTCAGTACACACCAAAAAATATGGATAAATTAACGCTGGAAAATTTAATTTTTGCCCACGCGGCCCGGTTGGAAAGCCCGGTTTGGGCACACCGCGGGCGGCTGTTCGCGCCGGATAAAAAACCGTTGTTGCGGGCGCTTATCCGGGTGTATAACCGTTTTTTTGCGCGGGAAAACGCGCGCTTTTTGCGGGGCGCTCCGGGCGAAAGCCGCCGGGCCCGCTTTTGGGGCGGCGCTTGGGCGGAAACGCCGCCCGCCCTGTGTGAGCGGCTCCCGCGGCTGTATTTGCGGCGCGAGGTGGAACAATTTTACAAAACTTGCCGCACCGCCCGCGTGCCTGCTTACAAAACTTGCCGCGCCGCCCGCGTGCCTGCTTATAAAACTTGCCGCACCGCCCGCGTGCCTGCTTACAAAACCTGCCGCGCCGCCCGCGTATCTGCAAAAAATAAATTTGACAAAACAAAATTTATTTGATATAATATATTTACAAATTACAAATGCGCAAGTGTTTGTAATTTTTTTCTTTTCTTTTTGGAAATTCCACACGCGCCCGCCGGGCGCACCGGGGGGCTTTTCGGGCTCCCGATGGGGGTTTCCATGGTTCAACATTCAACTAAAACACTAAAAAAACCGCGCGAAAAAGCCTTGCCGTATGCGGAAGATTTTGCCGCGCAACTGCTTGCCTTTTTTGATGTGCCGCCTTTTAAGGTGACGGAAGTGCTTAAAAAAGACGGCTCTGTTTCTCTGGTAGAAACGGTGTGCGAACTGCCCACCTTTGAGGCTTTTGCCAAAGTGTTGGGCACCACCAAAGCCACCTTGGTTAAGTGGGAAAATGCACACCCGGCCTTTGCACAGGCCGCCGCCAAAGCGCGCGATTTGCAAAGCAACATTCTTATCCAAAACAGTTTGCGGGGGAATTATTCGTCCTCTTTTGCCGTGCTGACCGCCAAAAATTTATTGGGGTGGAAAGACGGCAAGGACGACGCCCATTGTGTGCAAAAGCCGCTGGTGGTGCGGTGGGGGGAACCGTGCCCGGAAAAATAAAAAATGCCGTTCAAACGGCGGTCATTCCCTATCAGCCGCGCTACCCGCAAACGCTCATCCACCCGCAGTTGGAAACGCACCGCTTTTGCGTGCTGGTCACGCACCGCCAAATGGGCAAAACCGTTTGCGCGGTCAACCATTTGTTAAAAAGCGCGCTTATCAACACCCGCCCGGCCCCGCGCTATTTTTATGTGGCGCCGCTACTCAAACAGGCTAAAATGATTGCCTGGGATTACTTCAAGCGTTATTCGGCCCCTATTCCGGGGGTGAAAATAAACGAGGCCGAACTTTGCATTACACTGCCGACGGGAGCCAAAATTTGGGTGGCCGGGGCCGATAACCCCGACGCCTTGCGCGGAACGTATGCCGACGGCGTGGCGTTGGACGAATACGCCCAAATTAAACCCGGCGTATTTGACGAAATTATCCGCCCCATGCTCCTTTCCCGCGGCGGGTGGACTCTGTTTACCGGCACCCCCAAAGGGCAAAATGCGTTTTATGATTTGTTCACTTACGCCCAAAAAGCCGCGCGCCAACAGCCGGATTTGTGGTGGTGCGGCGTGTATCCGGCCGATACCACGGGCGTAATTGCGCCCGACGAGTTGGAGCGTATCCGCCAAGCCACTCCGGCCAATGTGTTCAGGCAGGAATATCTGTGTGATTTTGCCGCTTCTTGTGATAATGTGTTAATCCCGGTAGACGTAGTCAGCGCGGCTTTTCAGCGGCATTACGGCGCGGCGGAAGTGGCCGGAGCCCCGCGCGTAATGGGGGTGGACCCCGCCCGCTTTGGGGATGACCGCAGCGTTATTTTCTGCCGCCAAGGGTTGCAGGCGTATGCCCCGCGCGTATTCAAAAAACTGGATAATATGGCGCTGGCCACCCGCGTGGCGGTGGAAATGCAACACTTCCGCCCGGACGCGGTATTTATAGACGCGGGCTGTGGCGGCGGAGTGATTGACCGCGTGCGCCAACTGGGTTTTTGCGTGACGGAAGTGCCGTTCGGCTCCGCCCCGGTAAAGGCCGGGCAATATGCCAATAAGCGGGCCGAAATGTGGGGCGAAATGGCCGCCTGGCTCAAAGCCGGAGGGGCCTTGCCTCCCGGGGGAGAACTGCGGGCCGATTTGTGTGCCCCGGTGTATGATTTTGACGTGGCCGGGCGGTTAAGATTGGAGCCTAAAGAAAAAATTAAGGAGCGCACCGGCCGCTCGCCGGATTTGGGGGATGCCCTGGCGCTGACGTTTGCCTTCCCGGTGCGCCGCGGCGCATTTGCGGCGGAGTTCGCCCGGTATGAGTACGGGGTATTATAGGCCCAGGCATTTTCTGGGCCCAAACGCCGCGGCGCGTGGGCCCTTTTTCCCTTGTCAGCAAAGTGTAAAAAGGGTAAATTATTTAATATGAAGCTAAAACGGATTTTGTTTGTTTTATGCAGTTTGGCAGTAGGCACGGCGGCAGGCGCCCAGCCTTTGCCCGGTGCGGCCAAAATGTGGACAAAATCCGTCAGTAAAACCGCGGCGCAACAAGCTCAAAAAGGCCCCCGCACACCGCTGGAAATGGCCCGCCAGGTGGTCGCCCGGCAAAAACAGGTATACGCAGATAAAAAATTGTTAAACGAGGCCATAGATAAATCGTTAGACGGTTTCGGGCTGGATAAAGCGATTTACCGTTCTTTGGCGCAACGCAATTCCAGCCGTATAGCGCTTTCTAAATCCATGCTCCGCGGCCAAATTGAAGCCTACAATAAAAACCGCGCCCAAATTAAGGCCCAACTGGCCATTACTCCCACGGTGAAAAACATTGATTATTCTAAATTGTTGGATTCCAACGCCCGGTTAATTTTTTTGGGGGAAGTGCATTATAGGCCGTCTATCCGCGAGGAAGTATCCCGCGCCATAGAACAATACCGCCAAAAACACCCCCATAAAAGAGTCTATTTGCTGACGGAATTTATGGAAGCGGAATACCCCAACGAAGCCCCCATGGGCTTTTACCGCAATTTGTATTTGCGGGGTAAAACCGTGGTGCCGGAGCAGTTGCCGCTATTAAAAAAACTGGCCAAACAAGGGGTGCGGGTGCGCGGATTGGAGCCCATGCGCGGGTTGGAATTTTTGGCAAAAGAATTTGGCATAAAGGATAAAACCTTTATGCAGGGCTCTGTTTCTTTAGTCGGGCACGAAATCCGCAACCGGGCCTGGGCGGAAAAAATCCGCCAGTATGTGCAAAAAGACCCGCAGGCCGTCTTTTTTGTTTACGTCGGCTGGAGCCATTCTTCGTATAAATATGCGGATAATGTGCCCCTGATGTTAAAAGACATCCCTTCCCAGGTGGTGCAGTTTAATTTGTGGTGGAAAGACACCATGACCCCGGCCTTTGAAGATTTGTTTACTCCCGCTTTTTTACAAGACCCCACCGCTAAAACTGTGGCCGTCTTAAAAAACAAGCGCTACCGCCGTTTGTTGGGGGCGGATGTGCTGGTTCACTTACACGAATAGGATAAAAAAATGAAATATATACTGGCTGTTTTACTGTTGGTTTTATACTTCCCGGCCGAGGTTTGCGCCCAGGCCTTGCCTAAACGCGCCATGCAGGCGGCCCGCCAAACGGTTAAAGCCCAACGGGCAAAAATAGTCAATCTGCGGAATTTTAAGCACGCCCGCGCGGCCAAAACGGCGGCCCACAAAGCGCGTGCCGCCCAACTGCAACGCTTTAAGCAACTGCAAGGCCGCCCCTTGGTGGTGGACGAAGCCGTGCCACTGCGCAGCCGTCGGCCCGCGTATAAGTTTAGCGCAGACGGGCTGTTTACCGGGGCGGATAAAAAATTGGTGCAAACCCACATGTATTTTGAAGATGCCACCGTACCGCTGAAAAAGAAAATTACGCCGATGGAAAAATACTTTGTCGCCCGGCAAAATAACATCAATACGTTGGAAAAAATTGTTTGGCGCGGGCGCTTAGATTATTTTAAGGCCAATGCGGATAAAATGCTGGCGCAAGTAGAAGATGACTTGATTTTTACAGAAATAGACTACACCCGCTATATCCCCGCCGGAACCAAGACGGTTTATATCGGCGAAGTACACGAACAGCCTTTTGTTCAGCGGGAAGTGCGTTCCATACTCCGGGCCGTGCGCAAACAAAACCCTGCTAAACCCATTCTTTTATTAACGGAATTTCTGCCGGATACTTTTTTGATGCCGCCGGGGTGTGAATTTCCTGTGGCCGGATTATCGTATTTATACGGTATAGAGGTGTTCAAGGAGGCTTCCGACTTAAAAATGGGCGTGGCCGGGTTGGAAAATTTTGATTTTATTGATTCATTGGAAGACTTATCCGTATTAAGCAAGGAATTTTCCGCCACGACGGACGGCGCCGCCCGCCGCAATATGTACTTTGTGCGGCGTATGCGCCAGTTGCGTAAAGAATATCCCGACGCCGTTTTTGTGGTGTATGCCGGCGGTGCCCATGTGGATAAATCCTATTACCGCTCTTTGCCTAAGCTGATGGGGGATAATAAAAATGCGTATATTATCCAGTTGGACTTGCCCGACTTAAAAGCCGACGTGACCCCGCTGTTTAATTATGTGCGCCCGAATGACGGCATGGAAGACGCCGTACGCAAAAATTCCAACGCCCGGTTGGTATTGCACTCCAAAAACCCCAAATATACGGATATGTTCGGCTTTGATTTATCCGTGACGGTAAACCAGGCAAAGCCGTATAGAAGATAAAAAATAACCCCGGGAATACGCCGGGGTTATAAAAAAATACTTGACAAAAATGATTATATTTTGTATAATCTGTTTATAGTAGTAATCTGCCGTACCATTCTTACAAAATTTTCTTTTGAACTTCACTTTATAAAAATTGCTTCCGGCCGGGCCTCCGGCCGGATAAATGCAGTTTATACCTCATAGCTGTAAGTGGCTCATTTTGGGTTAGGCCGGGCTCAAGCCGGATAAATGCAGTTTATACCGTCGGCGCGGTGGTTAATAAGTATACCAAAAGCCCCGCCAGTGCGGCCGTCAAAAAGCCACAAAGCCATGCGGATTTGGCTTTACTGCTCCGGGGGAACATCTTGCGTGTAATAATATAAAACCCCGGAAATCCAATCATCACTACAAAAACAATCACAATTACAAGTCCTGCCATATTTATTTCCTCCGTTCTATTTATAGTAGTAAATTTCCCGCCCGTTGTGGAGCTTTTCTTTTTAATTATTCAGGTGAGTTATGAACAAACACAAACAAAATTACTGCCGTATCTATGACGACTTGGCCCGCCAAGCCGCCTCTTGGCGGAGCGCTTGGAAAGAGCTGGGCGCTTACTTGGCCCCTACCCGCGGTTTTTTTGAGGAAAATTTTTCCAACCGCGGCCAAAAAATAGACCACCGCACCTTGATTGATTCCGACCCGCTCCTGGCGGTGGAGGTGCTTTCCGCCGGGATGATTTCCGGCTTGACGAGCCCGTCACGCAGTTGGTTCGCGCTGGAAATTACCCCGGCCGCCGCGCGGGAAGTGCCCGGCGCGCGCGAATGGACCCATAGCGTTAAAGAACGCTTGGAAGAAGCATTTGCGGGCTCTAATATTTATGCGGCCTTGCACGGGTTTTATCAGGAAATTGCCGTTTTCGGCACGGCGGCTATGCTACTGGAAGAAGACGGCAAGGAGCTGTTGCGCGCCCGCTTGTTTACCGCCGGGGAATATGTGCTGGGCTGTGACGAAAACGGCCGCATAGACCGCTTTGGGCGGGAGTTCTTTTTAACGCCCAACCAAATGGCGGCTAAATTCGGCCTGGAAAATTTACCCCCGCAGTTGCTCCGCGCCGTGCAAGACGGTAAAGACACCTCTTGGCAGCGCGTGCGGCATTTGATTTTGCCCAATCCGGCGTGTGACGTGCGCTATAAAAATGCTGCCAAAATGCCGTATTTATCCGTTTATTTTACCCCGCAGGGTGAGGTATTAAAAAAAGGCGGATATTGGGAATTCCCCGTCATAGCGGCGCGTTGGGAAGTAAAAACCGCTAATGATGTGTACGGCAAAGGCCCCGGGTGGAAATGTTTGGGGGATGTAAAAATGCTCCAAAAAATGCAAAAAAATAAACTGGTGGCCTTGGATAAAATTACCAACCCGCCCATGATGGTTTCCAGCGGCGTGCAGGGGGAAGTAAATTTGCTGCCGGGCGGGCTGACCCGGTATAGCGGCGCGGCGGACGGCGCCGTAAAGCCCGCGTACCAGGTAAATGTGGATTTATCCGCCCTGGAAAGCAGTATAGAAAAAGTGAAAGCTACCATAAAAGCCCAATTTTTTGCAGACGTTTTTTTAATGCTCAGTACGCAAAATTTTGCCAATATGACGGCGGCCGAGGTGGCGGAAAGACACCAGGAAAAAATGTTGGTGTTGGGCCCCGTGTTGGAACGGCTTAAAAACGAGCTGTTAGACCCGTTGGTGGAGCGCTCCTACGCCATTTTAACCCGGCGCGGCGTATTGCCCCCGGCTCCGCAGGCGTTGCAGGGGTTATCGGTCGGGGTCAGTTATATCAGCCTGATTGCACAGGCCCAAAAAGCCACCGGGCTTGCCGCCTTAACGCAAGGGATTGAGTTTGCCTCCCGCTTGGCGGCAGTCCGCCCGGACGTGTTAAACCGGGTGGATTTTGAAAACGCCCTGGAGCAAGGGCTTACCATGTTGGGGGTTCCTCCCGGCGTATTAAAAAGCCGCGCGGAAGTATCTGCCGAAGTAGACACCGCCGCAGGCGAATAAACCTTCCAAAAAGAAAAGAAAAACCGTGTGTGGGGGCGCGTCTTAAATTACCGAACGGCCCCCCGCGGACAAGTGCTTGCGGCGCCTGCGCCGCCCGGGCATTTGCTACCTGTCAAAAAAACCAAACAGCCCCCGGCCGCGCCTTAAATTACCGAGCGGGCCGCGCGGGCAACCACCGGCGGACGGCGCAGGCGTTTTGCCGGGCGGATTTTATGATAAATACCCAAGAACAGAACGACCGGGATTTGCGGGCAGTATTAAAAACTGCCGCCGGGCGCAGAACATTGTGGCGTGTTTTGCGCATGGCCCGGGCGGGGGAAAACGGCTTTGTGCCGCGGGACCCGTATGCCACGGCGTATTTTTGCGGCCAACAGAGTATAGCTGTGTGGTTGCAGGAAGAATTATGGCGGGCCGACCCCGCCGCTTATATGGGGCTGCGCCGCGAAAGCGAGCAAAATATTCCCGCCCCAAAGGAGGAAGAAGATGTCTGAAACGCTTACGGATACACCGCCCGAACAAAGGGATTTGACGCCCACCGCTCCGGCGCAAACGCAAAGCCCGGCCCCCTTGGATTACACCCAATTAAAATGGCCCGAGGGCACGCAAAGCGCCGCCCGGGAAACCTTTTTGGGGGCCGCGCAAGAAATGAAACTGCCGCCCGAAATGGCCCAAAAATTGGTGGATTGGAACACCCAGCAAATGGCCCGGCAGGAAGAAACGCAGGAACAAACCCGGCAGGAAATGTTGCAACGCTGGGCGGATAAAACCAAAGCCGTCCTCGGCCCGCAGTATGAGGAGCATTTGGCGGTGGCGGTGCGGGCGGCGCGCACTTACGGCGGGGAAGAATTACAAACCCTGCTAAAAGAAACCGGGCTGGGCAATCACCCGGTGATTGTAAAAACATTTTATGCTATCGGACGTGCCACCGGCGAAGATGCCAGCACGGGCGGCCCCGCGGCGGCCCAGACGGATAAAACCTTCGCCCAAGCATTGTACGGTGCTAATTAACACAAGGAGAGTATATGGCAATTATTGCAGACAAAAATTACGGTTTGGTAGATTATGCCAAACAGTTTGACCCGTCCGGCCAGGAACTGGCTATTGCGGAAGTATTAAGCAAATCCAACGAGATTATCGGGGATGCCCTGGTGCGTGAATCCAGTTTGGATTCCGGCCACGAATACGCCGTACGCACCGGAATCCCGGAAGGAACTTGGCGCCGCGCCTATCAGGGCATTGAGCCTGCCAAAGCCACTACCAAAGTGGTGGTGGAAACTTACGGCACGCTGTCCGCATACAGCGTGGTGGATAAACTGGTGGCCGAAAAGGGCGGCAATGTGCAGGCCGTGCGCGAGGGGCAATCCAAGGCGATTATTGCCGGGATGTCCAACTCCATGGCGGCCAACTTGATTTACGGCAACGCCGGGGAACACCCGGAACGCTTCACCGGGCTTGCCGCACGGTACAGCGAGCTTTCCGGCGCGGAAAGTGCCCGCAACGTGATTGACGGCGGTAGCGAAACAGAGGGGAAAAATTCGTCCATCTATTTAGTGGTATGGGATACGGATAAGATTTTTACCTTCTTCCCCAAAGGTAGCCGCGCGGGCATACAGCGCGTGGACCACGGGTTAGTCAACCATATTGACGCCGACGGCAACGAATACCCCGCCTACAAAGAGTATTTTGAATGGAAACTGGGCCTGGCCGTGCAAGATTGGCGCTATGCGGGCCGCTTGTGCAATATTGATGTGACAAATCCCGCCGCCGACCTGATTGACAAAATGTGCGAACTGGAAGAACGCATACAAAGTTTGGCGCTGGGCAAGCCGGTTTGGTATATGAACCGCACCGTAAAAGCCGCGTTGAGAAAACTAACCAGCAACCGCACGAACGTACAGTACACGCCGGACCAAATTACGTCCCGCCCGCTTATGACGTTTAACGAAATCCCCGTGCATGTATGTGATGCCATTACGGATAACGAAAGTTTGGTGAAATAGGAGGTTTTATGTTGTTAGATAACCATGCAGTATTTTCAGAAAAACAGCCCCTTACGGCCAGTGCCGCTTCCACCCATACGGTGGACCAGGGCGCGGCCGGGGATGCCCGCACCGGGTTATATGCCGTGGTGCGCGTAGCCGAAACCTTTGCCGGGGCCACCCAATTAACCGCCACGTTGCAAACGTGCGACCGGGCCGATTTTTCCGGCGGGGTAAAAACCTTGGCGCAAGTAAGCGCTCCGGCGGCGGATTTGAAAAAAAACGCCGTACTGATGAAGTTGGCTATGCCTGCCGGCACCTTGCGCTACTTGCGTATGAACTATACCGTAGCGGGCACGGCTACGGCCGGGCAAGTATCCGCCTTTTTGACGGATATGGTGGACCTGTAAAAAAAAGGGCCCGCGCCGCTTTTGGGGGCGGCGCGGGTCTAAAAGCAACCGCCAGAAAAAAACAGTTGTTTTTTATAAAGTTGGCGGAGCGTAAAAGCGTTTGGGTATATATAGATGAGATAAACCGCATAAAAACGCCAAATTGGGCCATTTTTGCTAAAAACTGGGGTATTTTAATGGAAAATAGCTCATTTTAAGTTTAACAGTAGCCTAAAACAGGTAAAAACGGGGTGGCAAGTCTTGCTAAAAGCAAAAAATAATTTTGGCGGTGGCGTACAGGAGCGTAAGATAGCGTGGTCTGAGGGAAACAATCTATCCTCTTTTTATTAAAAAATTTTATAGAAGTTGGTTTTTGTTTGGGTTTTATTGTATCTACAAATATTAATGCTATTTTATAAATACTTAAATAATAAGCATTTATAAAATTAGATATAAAAATGCTTTTGCGTAAAGCGTGCTGTTTTTAATAAAAAATATCTTTCAAAAATATATGTAAAAATAAAAATACTTAAATAATAATATAAATTAAAATCGTGTACAAAATTAAGAAATGCTGAAAATAAATTTGTTTTGCAAAATTAACATCAAATTTGCGTTTTTATAAATTTGTTTTGTATTGCAAATAATGTGCAAAAAATAAAAATAATTAAAATTTAATATAAATTAAAATCGGAGGAAAATTATGGTTTCAAAAATTGATATTTGTAATTTGGCCTTGGCGCATTTGGGGCAGGAGCCAATCAGCTCTTTAACGCAGGAAGACGAACGCGCCCGCCGCTTAAATTTGTTTTATGAGCCGGTCAAAGCGGAAGTGCTGCGCACCCATAATTGGGCGTTTGCCACCGTTCAAGAGCCGCTTATTCGCTTGGAAGACCCGTCTGCCGCGCCTTATCCCTATTTGTACCAATACCCGGTGGAGGCGCTTTTTGTGCGCCAAATTACGGACCCCGCGTATCCGGGCAAAAAATATCCGTTTCGGGAAGTATTCCGCCGCCGCTTAAACCAACGCGCGGTGGAAACCACGGCCCCGCAGGCGGTGGCGGAATATACCCGCCATGTAAAGGACGAAACCCAACTGGACCCCGCCTTTGTAAAAGCGTTTGCGTTGGCGTTAGCCTCGGATTTGGCCTTGGCTTTGACGGGGGATAACGCCTTGGCCAAACTGTTGTTCAACCGCTATGCGGCCAGTTTGGACGAAGCCCGCCGCAGTAATATGTGCGAGGAGCTATCCTTGCCCGGCCGCCGGGAAGAAAGCGCGTTTTTGGAGGTGCGTTAATGGTGTATCATCATTTGCAACCGTCGTTTTCCGGTGGGGAAGTAAGCCCCCACACGGCGGCGCGTGCGGAAGCGGGCAGTTTTTCGCGCTGGCTGAAAACGGCCCAAAATTTTATTTTACACGCGCAGGGGGGCGCGTCTAACCGGCCCGGCACTTGGCTGGTGGCTCAGGCAAAATATGCTGGTAAAGACATACGGCTCATTCCGTTTATTTGCGGGGATGAAGAAGCCTATGTGCTGGAACTGGGGGATAAATATGTGCGTTTGCACACGTCCGCCGGGCCGGTATTGGGGGAAAACGCGCAACCTACCGAGTGGGCCACCCCTTATCCGGCGCACGAGGTGGCGCACGTCAATTATGTGCAGTATAACCAAGTGTTGTATTTGGTACATCCGGCGTATGCGCCGCAACGCTTTGTACGGGCGAAAGACGGCACGTTTACCTGGGAAGAATTTATGCCCCAGTACGGCCCGTTCCGCACCGTCAATACAAACGCTTCCCAATGTATGCGCCTGACGCAAGAGGGGGGAGAAATTACCGTAGCGGGGGTAAAAGCCGGGGTCACGTTTCAGCCGCTTGTGTACCCGCAATATGCGCTCATGGCGGATTTTAACGGCCAATGGTTTTATTTGGACGAAAACTTCGGCTGTAATATAGCGGCTATGGTTAATAAATTCAACCAAACTTTCGGCGCGCAGGGGTTTGCGGCGGAATATAAAAACGGCGTAGTGACGGTGACTTCCCCAGCGGCCACCGGGGGGGATGCCAACGGAATGGAATTAAAACTCCGCTACCACGAAGACCCGGTGGAATCTCCCCGCGAAGTGGCCGTTTATACCCTTTCCGGCGGTACCAATGCCGGCACCGTGCCGGATTCGGGCAGTAAAAAACAAATTTTGGAAAGTGATTTTGACTATTTCCGCCCCGCCCAGGCCGGGGGAATTATCAGCCTGACGCACGAAATGGAAGGCCAGTATGTGGCGGGATCCGTGGGGTATGACGGCGTTTCCCAAACGCTTAAAAGCGGCGGGGATTGGCGGTTAAAAACCGCCGGAAACTGGACGGGAAACGCCGTGTTGGAAAAATCCGGCGACGGCGGCACCACCTGGCAAGTATTAAAGCGTTTCGCGCGCGAAAGCGGGGCGGCAAACCTGAGCGATTACGGCACGTTGGAAGAAACTTCCCAAATGTATTTAATCCGCCTGCGCGGGGAAAATGTGACGGGCGAAATGGGGTACGAACTTTGGAGTGATGCGTTTGTACAGGAAGGGATTGTGCGCTTAAAAAATTATTTGGGGCCGCGCAAAATGGAAGTGGAAATCGTGCAAGCGGTGGCCTCGGGCGACTGGAGTTTGCGTTGGGCGCCCGGCAGTTTCAGCCCGGTGGCGGGGTTCCCGGCGTGCGTGTTTTTTTACCAAGACCGCCTGGGTCTGGCCTGCACCGCCACGGAGCCGCAAGCGTTGTGGTTTTCCAAAATCGGGCAATACCAAGATTTCGGCCACCAACGCACGTTGCAGGCGTCGGATTCGTTCGGCCTGAATTTAAGTGCCAAAAGTTTGCAATCTATCCGCTCCGTGGTGGCAAGCGGCGGCAAACTGTTTGTGTTTACGTCCGGCGGGGAGTGGACGGTGGAGGCGGACGGCGCATTCACCGCTTATACCGTGCGGGCCCGCCAACAGGGCGAGCGGGGCGCAAGCCGGGTGCCGGCATTGGCGGCGGGCGGGCGCGTGCTTTTTGTGCAGGCGCGCGGCGGCGTACTGCGGGATTTGGTGTACGATTATACCTGCGCCGCCTATTTGGGGGCCGATTTGACCCTTTTGGCCCGGCATTTGTTTTTCAACCGGGAAATCCGCGAACTGGCCTTGCAACAGGAGCCCGACGAACTGCTCTGGTGTGTGATGAGCGACGGCGGCCTTTTAACGCTTACTTATCAGCCGCAACAAGATTTATGCGCCTGGGCGCGCCACACTACGCCGGGCACGGTGTGCGGCGTGTGTACGGTGCCTGCCCCGGGCTATGATGAACTGTGGCTTTGCGTACGCCGCGCCAACGGGATGTGCATAGAGCGCATGAATAAGCGCCTGGCCAGTAAGGCGCCGTCCCAACAGTTGTTTTTGGATAGTGCAATAGCGTTTAACTTTGCGGAGCCCGCCGCGCAAATTACCGGGCTTACGCATTTGGAAGGGCAAACGGTGTATGCGTTGGCGGACGGAAACCCGGCCGGGCCGTTTACGGTGCGGAGCGGGGCCATTACTTTGCCGGCTCCCGCGGGGCGGGTACTGGTGGGGCTTGCGTATGAGGCCGTACTGGGGAGCCTGCCCATTCAGCCGCCCTTGGCGGACGGCACCCCGCGCGACAGAAAGCACCGTTTGAACGGAATTAGCGTAAGCGTACTGGATAGCCGCGGCGGATGTGTGGGGGTGGAAGGCGGCAGGTTGGATGAGCTGGTTTATACCCCGCAAACGGCGTACAATCAGGCGCCCGGATTGCAAACGTGCGTGTGCCACAAAGTATTGGCCGGGGTGCATAACCTGCGCCCGGCGGTGGTGTTCAAGCAGGCGGAGCCGCTGCCGGTGACGGTGCTGGATTTAACGGTGGAAGTAGTATAAATAAAAACGGGCCTTTGCGTTTGGCAAAGGCCCGGGTAAAAACTTTTTTTAGTGTGCGGGAGAAAGGCTTTGGCCTAATTCCAGGGGCAAGATGTACGGTATTTCCACCGGGGCCGGGGGCACACCGGGCAGGCGGAAACTGCGCACTTCCTGCTGTAATTGTTGTGCATACGCTTCCGGGCCGAACGCCATGCCGACCACCAAAAAGTTGCGGCCCTGCTGGCTGGCAACCGTCATATAAACCGGGGCGCTTCTGCCCGTGTTGCTGGTGCCGATACCCGCTAAATAGACGGTGTTTTCCGCCACCAATTCCGGCCCGTGGGTCAGCTTAAACTGGGCGCTTTGGTTGATTTGCAAGGTTTCCAACAGCTCGTCAATTTCTTCCTGCGGGGCTTCTTTGGCTTTCCAAGAAACAACCCCAAAGACGGAAAAAGGCCCTTCGTCGGCTCTGTTTGCGGCTTTCAACGCTTTGCCCATGGGCCCTGCGTTGGTATCAATCCCCAACAAAAATCCGCTGTCTTTTCCGGCCCAATCGGAAACTTCCGTTCCGCCAAACAGGTTCATGGTAAAGCCGTATTTGGCATCTTTATACGGGTGATTGCCGGATACAATTTGCGTGTTGTTTTGCACTTTGTTGGCTAAACCCATCAGCGGTTTAACATAGGTGTTTACACCCATCCAAATACTGGCTATGGCCGCTAGGAACAACAACACCGTGGCGGCTCCGGCCAGCAGTAAAGGCCATTTGTTGCGGCTTTTACCCGCAATGACCCAAATCAACTTAAAAATCAAGAAGAACACGCCGTAAGTGACGGCGGCTACTAACAGCACCAGTAGTGCTAAAATTACGAATGCCATGTAAAAACTCCTTATCTGAAAATAAAAGCGAGGTATTTTTTAATATGCCATCACTTCCTATAACAAATGATATTAGTTTGCGCCCGGCTTGTAAAGCGGATTTTTATACAGTGGCCCAAAATTTGCGCCCGGCGGATAAAGCGGAACTGGTGCGCACGCACGGCCGGGCAGACGGGGCGCTACTAGAGCATTTCGCCCGGTACAGCACGGTGTGCGGGGTGGTGGCGGCGCGCGGAAAGGCCGTTGGTTTGTGGGGCCTGGTGCCGGACGGCCCGCCGTCCGCCCGCGCTTGTGTGTGGCTTTTAACCGTGCGCGGGGTGGAAAAATTCCCGCTGGGTTTTTGCAAGGCCGCGCGGGTGCTTATACCGTGTTTTTTACGGTTATATCCGCAGATTTACAACTATATTGACGCCCGCTATCCGGCGGCTGTGCGTTTTGCACGGTGGTTGGGGGCGCGGTTAAAGCCGGCCCGGTTGAACGGGGCGGACTTTTGGTACGGTACATGGAGGAATTATGGGTGGAGCAGTAAATTTGGGCGCGCAAGTGGTGTCGTCCGCCGCCGACGTGGCGGGAAAAAACAAGAGCGAACGCCGCTATTACCGGGCGTTGGCGCAGGCGGCCGATAAACAGGCGGCCTTAACGCAGGCGGCCTCTTCCCGCCGGGCGGAGTATATATTCCGTTCCGGCGCGCAGGAGTACAACCGCTTGGGTGAGGAGTACAACCAAACGCGGGCGGCGCAAAAAAGCGCGTGGGCCGCAAATGGGAGCGGTAATTCGTACACTTTACAGCAAATGTTGCAAAACAGCCGTTGGAATTATTTGGTGGACGGCCAAACCGCTAAACAAAACACGGCGGATGCGTTGTACGAAAATAATTTGGCCGCCCTGTTGGGAACGCAAAACTTGCAGGAGGAAGCGGCCCAATACCGCTCGGCGGCGCGGCGTTCGTCCGGCACGTTTGCCCGGCAGTTTATGCAAAAGATGATTGGCCTGTTCGGCTAAAGGAGGTTTTTTTTATGAAAGTTCCCGTTTATCAAAAACAAACCGCCCCGGCGGTGCCTGCCGTAGCGCAGGGAAATGTAGCCCGCCCGGCGGCGGAAAATTTTGCGCAAAACCAATATGCCCGGCTCGCCCAATGGAGTGATACGTTAAGGAATTTGCCCGGCGCCGTGGATAATTTTGCGGATAAATTTTTGCGTGCGTTGGTGCCAAACGGCGGTTTAAGCGTCACCCAAAAGAAACCCTCGCGCGAAGCAGACACCCTCTCCCGGGCGGTGCAAAGCGCGCAGGAGTCTGCCCGGCAAAAGGCGCGGCAGGACGAGCAGGCCGTTCAAGAAAACGCCACCGTGGCCCTGGCGGCTTTGGTGCAGGAGCCGCAGGAGTTAAAGGCATTACTGGCGGAGCGCACCCAAAGCATGCCGCCGGAGCGCCGCGCGGCCGTCTGTTTGCAGGCCCAGCAGGCCAATGTTTCCGCCGCGCTCATGCAGGGGGAAGAACCGCAGGCGGCGGCTATGTTGCAAGCGTTTGGGAGTGCGTGGCCGCAAGCGGCGCGGCAAGGCGCGTTAAAGCGGTTGACGGTTCAAGCGGCGGATAAGGCGGCGCAAACCTTGTATAAAAACGCCCTTGAGGCCGGGGAAAATCCGTCTGCCTGGCAAGCGCAAGAGGCCCAAAAGCGGGTGGCAGAATTTACCCAACACTTGCCCGAGGTGGTGCGCCAACAAGCGCAAAGCGCGTGGCAAGGGGTGGTGCAAAAGCAAAAAGCGGCGGTGGCACGCGCTCAAGCCGGGCAGTTGGATACGTTAATAAAAGCGGTGTCCGGCGGGGACGAAAAATCCGCCCGCGGCGCGTTATTTTCCTTGGCGCAAACGGCCCCGCAGGAAGCGGACACGTTTTCCCGCGCGGCGCAGGCGGCCCTGGGGGCGGAACAGACCCAAAGCCGGGCAGACGTATTTAATGCGTTGTACCGTCAGGCGGCCCGGGCTCCGCTTGAGTCTAAAAAAATAGCCCGGGCGTTTGAGGCGGGGCAAATCAGCGGGCGGGATTATTTGTTGTTGGCGCGCAGGCAGGCGCAAAATGCCGGCGGGGCGGAGCAGGCGGCCCAGCGGCTTGTGTGCGGGGCGGCGCAACGCTTATGCCGCAAAAACGGCCTGGACCAGCAGGAAGCGGAAGATTTCCAATATGCGCTTTTCTCGCAGGATTTAACCCCGGCCGCGCAGGCCCAAATGCTTAAAAAAATGAAGGAATTTTATTTTATGTAAGGAGTTTTTATGACGGTTGCCAACTTAAAAACAAAACAAATTTATCCGGGTGACGGCGTGCGGCGCGTGTGGGAAATACCGTTTCCGTTTATCCGGGCGGAGCATATCCGCTTGTGGCGGGTGGACGCGCGGGGCCGGGCGGTGGAAAAGACGGCCGGTTTTACGGTGGACGAAACGGAAAAGGAAGTCACTTACCCCGTAGAGGACAGCCTGGAGTTGCCGTTGCAGGCGGGGGAATACTTGGTGCTGGAGCGCCAAACGCCGCTTACGCAGGAAACAGACCTCAAGCGCCAGACCGCGTTGGACGCGCAGGGGTTGGAAGATGCGTTAGATGCCAATGTGTTGCGGGCGCAGGAATTGGCGGAAGGGCTTTCCCGGGCGCTTAAATTCCCGGTGCAAACCCAGGGGAACGAAACGGATGCCGCCGCGTATATCACACAGTTGACGGATGTGCAGGCAAGCGCCCTTTCCGCGTGCGGGCAAGCAGAGCAATCGGCCCAACAGGCGGCCGATAATGCGGCCCTTTGCGCGCAAACGGCGCAGGAGTCTGCCCGGTTGGCGGTAGATGCTAAAGCGCAGGTGGCGCAATTTCAACCCCAAATTGAAAGTGCCAAAAATGCCGCGTTGCAGGCTCAAACCGCTAGCGAAAGCGCGCAAGCGGCGTGTGACGAATCCCGCCGTCAGTGCGTTTCCGCCCAACAAGTATGCGCGGCGGCGCAGGAGCAAACGGCGGCCGCACAGGCGGATGTGGCCGCCAGCGCGCAAAGCGTAAGCACTCAAGCCGCCCAGGTGCAAACTTTAGCCGCGCAGAGCGCAACGGCCGCCGAGCAGGCGCAAAACTGGGCCAGCAAAACAGACGGCCCCGTAGAGGGGAATGTATATTCGGCCAAAAAATACGCGCAAGAGGCCGCCCAAAGCGCACAAAATTTCCGTGGCCTTTCTATCGGGCAGGTGGTACTCAGCCAGTCTAATTTGGCAACGGATAATCCCGGCTGTTTGCCGCTTTGGACGGGCGAATACTACACCAACGCCGTCGCGTTGTACCCCGATTTTTACACGTGGGTAAAAAGCCACCCTGAACTGTGCAAGACCAAGGCCGAATATGACGCTGCCATTACTACTTATGGGGAGTGCCCGTATTATGTGGCGGACGAGGTGTCCGGCTCGTTGCGCCTTCCCAAACTGGCCAACTATATCAAAATGGCAAATAGCACAGAAGGCATTACTCAAAAAGGTGCTGGGTTGCCGAATATTACTGGTAGTATTGACCCGTATGTTGATATGAATAGGAATTGGAGCGGTGCTTTTTCAGTTAATAAAACAGCTCCTTTTAATCCGGCAGGGACAAGCGGAAATGGTAATGGTTCGCACGTTATGTTTGACGCTTCTAAATCAAACGCTATCTATGGGGCATCTGACACGGTACAACCTGCACACACTACTCTTTATCCGTGGGTCTGCGCTTTCAATGCGGCAGTGCCAGCTAGTACGGCACAAGCCGCAGAATTTACCGCCGCGCTGGCTGACAAAGCCAATGCGGACCTCTCCAATGCCACCCCGGCGCAATCTTTTATCAATAAAAGTATGGCTTGGGGCGTGCCGGATTATTCGGCCGGGGTTGCGGTGGCTTGCCCGTATACGGCGCCCACGGCCGGATTGTTTGTTGCGTTTTGCACCAGCGGGGTAGATTATATAACTTTCGGCGGGGTGGATATAGGAATGCGGTTTTCCGCAAACAATCATGCGGCGGTTTTTGTTCAAGCGGGGGATGAGGTGCAAGTGGCCGGAACCGGGCCCGCAACGTGCCATTTTTTCCCATTAAAAGGAGCGACAAATGCTTAAATACGCCCGAGAAAAAAACAAAATTGGTGCCGTTGGCATAGGAACGGCGGCGCGGGGACAGGTTAAACCCAAAACCGAGGAGGGCCTATGAACCCGGACAAAGTAAAAGGTTGGATGTGGCTGGCGGGAGTGATTGGCGCGGCGGCTTTTTGGTGTTTTACCATTTACGGCCTGCCGCCGCGGGTGGATAAGTTGGAGCGCACGGTAGCCGAACACGAACGCAAAATGACGGAAACCGGCGTTAAGGTGGATATTATCCTTGACGACGTAAAAACCATTAAAGGATTTATTTTAACCCGTTCGGCCCGGTAAGGCCGCGGGAAAAGGAGGAGTGTATGGAACACATCAAAGAAGCAGTGGTATGGTTAAAAACCAATTGGGACAGCGTACTGGCCCTGTGGGCGTGCTTAATCGGCGCGGCGGAAATTATCGTGAAATGGTGCGATAGTGCGCGTGCTATTGCGGTGGTGGAAAAAATCCGCACCGTGGCCGTCAAGCTGATTAGCTGGCTGACGAAGTTCGGCTTTGAAGCCAAGAAGGCCCTATGAGCCTGTTTTTGGCGGGAGCCCTGGGGCTTATATTGTTTGGCGCGGCGTGCTTTTGTGCGGGGGCCTATCGGGCAGAAAAAACGGCCCTTAAAAAGAACGCCGCCCGGCAACGGCAGGAGGAAAAACGCTATGAAAAAATTAAAATGGGGGTTTCTGTTTTGCCTGGGGATGATTTGCGCAAACGCTTGCGCCAGTTATCCGGCAAGTAATGCTACCGCCTGCCGCGTAGCGTTTGACTATGCGGACCCGGCGGTGCCTTTGCTAAACGAGCAAAACGCGCGCGCCCTGCTGACGTTGCATTGTGTGTGTGAGCCGGGCTCCGGCGTGTGCAAAAAACGCTGAGCCTGGTTTGATAATGAAAAAGCCCCGCGCCCCGCGGGGTTTTTTATGGGGTTGCACCCCAAACCCGCCTTACTTTTTTTCATTGCAAAAAAGACCCTGCGGGCCGCACCTTGCAGGCCGCACCCTGTGCGGGCGGCCTTTGCAAAAAGCCAGCACCCCGAGCTTTTACTCTTGGGGCGGCGCCCCAAACCTGCCTTACTTTTTTTCATTGCAAAAAAAGTAAGCAAAAAAGCTAGCCCCCTGGGAACCTATAAAACCTATTTTGAGCCGGGCGTTTTACAACTCCCTACGGTCAAACAAATAAAACG
>UQFW01000020.1 GCA_900540405.1 Candidatus Avelusimicrobium faecicola
ACTGCACGCCGTCCGCGCCGCCATGCAAATCAACTATTTTGAAAATAAGTAAAAAATAACATAGAATTAAAGTGAATTATGGAAAAGGCAGATACAAAAAAAGTTATTTTGGGCCAGTTTTTTACTAAAGAATCTATTTGGTTAAAAAAACAGGTTAAAGACTTTATTTTGTGTAGCGGGTGTACCGTAGCGTATGACCCGTTTGCCGGGGCGGGGGATTTGTTGGAAGCGGCGCGCTTGTTAGGGTTTGACAAAACGGTGGGTTTGGATATAGACCCGCGGTTGCCTTGGCAAATCAATGATAGTCTAAAACAAATTCCGTCACTACCCAATGCCATTATAATTACGAATCCACCGTATATCGCCAGTTATTCTGCGGCCCGCAAGAAAGTTTTTTCGGATTTACAGGTATATTTCCATAATACTTATTACGATAATATCTATCTTTTAGCATTAGAGCAAATGTTAAAAGCACAACAGTATGTGGTGGCAATCGTGCCGGAAACTTTTATTAATACGTCTTTCTATGGTAAAACGCGCTTGCATTCTTTAACTGTATTGGAACAAAGCCCTTTTTATGATACTGATTATCCGGTGGTAGTTGCTTGTTTTGATGCAAAAGAAAAAAATGCTTCTCAAATATCTGTTTATAAAAACGAGCAATTTGTAAACACATTAGAAAAAATCAATTCTTTTCGCTTGAAACCTACGAAAGATATTAAAATCCAATTTAATGATAAAAATGGGTGGCTTGCATTGAGGGCCATTGATTTAAGTTCTCCGCAAAAAACCATTGCTTTTGATTTTAAGGATAAATTTAATTATGATTGGACCAAAGGCATTAAAGTTAGTTCACGGCTTTATTCGTTAATTGATATTGCGGTAGAAATTTCCCAACGCGAAAATTTTATCAATCAAGCAAACGCTATTTTAGGTCAAATACGCCACAATTCCGCGGATATTATATTTTCTCCTTTCAAAGGGAACACCAAGGCTGGCGCGCGCCGACGGCGTTTAGATTATACAACTGCAAGGGCTATTTTGGAGCTTAGTTATAAAAAAATATACGGAGAGCCTTATGAACAATATAGATTTTTTTAATTTAATCGCTTCACATCCGGAAACTCTTTTGGATAAAGCGTATGCAGCTGCCAATGATATTTTAATTATTCCTACAAACGCGCACCAAAGTAATTCCCTTACACAAGCAAATGCCAAATTGATACGCTATATAAGTACTTTCCACACTTTAACCCAAGATTTACATTTGACCCGCACAGATACACAAGTGCAAAAATTGTTGACGGAAATTATGCGGGTTTTGGAAGTCAAAAATATTCATTTTTCAGCTTTTTGCCAGTATTTTATGGTTCATAACCTGTCTTTTTCTATTTACAAAGATTTAGCGGAAGACGATAAGCGGGACTTTTTATTTTATGTATTGGAGGCTTACATAACTAAAAGGCATGATGTTTATTTGTCTTATGGATATTCCGACATAGTTTTACAAACATTATGTGACAATTATTCTCATAAACGCAAAGGTATGGCCGGTATCCGCAAGATAGAGCAACAACTGGTTGGTTTAGGGTTTTCTCATGCCAAAAAATATAAAGAATTGGGTTCTAAAACATATCTGTTCCCGGATAAAAAAGATAAAAAATTGTTCAAGGACATTCTAACTCAAAAGAATATTTCTTTTGTTTTCCGCGACGCAAAACAAGGGAAAAACCCAGATATATTATTTATAGTAGGTTCCGAAATATATATTGTAGAGCATAAAACGATGAAAGAAAGCGGTGGCGGACAGGACAAACAAGTGGTAGAGGTGCTGGATTTTATCCGTCAGCAAGATTCTAACCCCCAGGTGCATTATATTACATATATGGATGGAATCTTTGTAAATAAATTAGTTCACGCCTCGCATGATAAAAGTAAGGTTCAACTGGAACAAGCCACAGAAATTTTGAAGAAAAATCCAAGAAATTATTTTGTAAATACCTTTGCTTTTGAAAAATTATTAAATCACTTATTGCAAAAACCAAGTAAAAAATAGGTCCAAGGACCCATGGTTTTTGGCGGGAGTTTCGGTTATACTATGGGTATAAGGAGAATTTTTATGAATACACGCATACTGATTTTTATGTTAGCTGCCGGGGTGGCCTTTTCGGCTTCCTCCGTGCCGGTACAGGCCCAAGGCGTTCAAGGGGCTAAAAAAGCCGTAGCCACATTGGGCAAGCAAGCCACCCAAAAAGCGGCCCATTCTCCGTGGGAGGGGGTGGCTGTTAAAACAGCTAAATCCGGGGCCGCGGCCGAGCATAAAGCCGCCCGGGCAACCTCGCAAAATTTCAAAGCCAAAATGGCCGCCAAATACCCCAAAGCCGTGGTTTGGTATGAACAGCGGGTAAACGGTAAAAATGTGCAACAGGCGTTAAGGCGCGCGGTGGAATTGCGCGGTATGCGCCCGGCTACTCCGTGGCCCAAAACCCAGCCGCAAGCCGCCATTACGGTATCTTCTATGAAAGGGCTTACGTTGGACGGTTTCACCGGGGACGTCGGCCGTGCGCCGGTGCCGAAAAACAACATCTATTTGTACCGGGGAATGGGGTTAGACGAAAAAGCGTTGCGTAATGTGCTGAAAAAAGGCCTGCGTGCGCGGGATACCGGCTCCGAGGCCAACGCGGTGGAATTGCAAACCCGGTTGGTGCAAGGCGGCACTATGCCGATATCTTCCGATTTATTAAAAGATATGCACACCCAGCAGACGAACTTAACGACGGACCCGCAGGGCACGCTCCACTATGTTTATTTGCATAGCTTTACCCAGGGCAAAGTTCCTGTGATTGTGACGGTGCGCAACTGGCGCCCCAAAGGGCATAACGGCTATTTTGTGACGAAAGAAGACATCCCGGTTTCTGATTTTGTGGAAGTTTCCGCCTTTGTGCAAGGCCCTAACAATACACCGATTTGGTGCCGTGTCAGTTTGGCCAAAGACGGCCACTCGTTGGTGTTTGCGCCGTATATGCCGTTTGAGCGTTAATTTGGAAACACATCATAAAAAATACCCCGGGTTTTAAGGCCCGGGGTTTTTTGTTTATAACTACTGCTCACAATAAACCCCGGGCGTAAGCCCGGGGAGTTTCATATAGAATACAAACGGCTTAAAAGCCGCGCACGCGGGATAATTAAAAGTACAAATCCCGCTTACCGGCTTTGATTTTTTGCAAGTTTTCGTCAATCATTTTGCGTATGGGGGTGCCTTCGGCAAAGTTGGCTTGGGTGGTTTCTGCAATCAACTTGAGCCCTTTGTTTTTGAGCCCTTCCGGCGCAAAATCGTACAGGTATTCCGCAAACGTAAACATGGCGTTGGGCAAACAATGGGTTTTTATTAACCCCGGTTTGGCCATATCCATAAAGTCTTTACCCACGCGGCCCAGGCGGTAGCACCCGGTGCAGAAAGACGGCATGTGTTTGGCATCCACAATCGCTTCAATCACTTGGTCGGTGGTGCGTTCGTCCGTCAGCGTGAATTGGCTTCCGTTCTGTTTATCGTAGGAATATCCGCCCGGGTTGACGCGGGAAGCGGCGGAAATTTGCGATACGCCCAACTCCAAACATTCGTTGCGGGTTTGGGGCGTTTCGCGCGTGCTTAAAATAATGCCCGTGTACGGCACGGCCAGGCGCAATACCGCCACGCAGGTTTTGAATTCTTCGGTACTCATCACATCATTAGGGTGTTGGCTGAAGTCCGAGCCGTCCGCCGGCTCAATGCGCGGGATGGAAATGGTGTGCGGGCCGACGCCGTAAGTTTTATCCAAATACGCGGCGTGTTCCAGGGTGGCTAAAATTTCGTATTTATGGTCATAGAGCCCCAAGAGCGGCCCGATACCTACGTCGTTAATGCCGGCTTGCAAGGCGCGGTCCATGGCGTCTAAGCGGAACTGGTAATCCTTTTTGGCTCCGGCAATATGCAATTTTTCGTACGTTTCTTTGTGGTACGTTTCCTGGAAAAGCTGGTAGGTGCCAATGTGGCATTTTTTTAATTCTTCAAATTCCGGCTCCGTTAAAGGCGCAATATTTACGTTGACGCGGCGGATGTTTTGCCCGTTCCAACGGGTATCGTAAATGGCTTTAATGGAATCATACACATACTGTAAACCGCCGCCGGGGTAGGCTTCTCCGGCCACCATTAAAATCCGTTTGTGGCCCTGCTTTAGTAGCGCCGTCACCTCTTGGTTGATTTCGTCCATGGTGCTGGCGTGGCGTTTTAAGTGCGTGTTGGAGCGGCGGAACGCGCAGTAAACACATTCGTTGGTGCAAATGTTGGAAATATACAGCGGGGCAAATAATACAATGCGGTTGCCGTAAATGGCTTCTTTTACATATTTGGCCGCATCAAAAATCTTTTGCAGGAGGTTTTTATCCGTCACGTTGAGCAAAACGGCGGCTTCCTCCAGCGTAATGCCTTTTAATTGTTTGGCTTTTTCTAAAATTCCCGTCACCTCGCTATCCGTGTGCGATTTGGCACGTTCCAAGGTTCGTTGCAGTTTTTCGTCATCAATAATCATATCTCTTATATTACAATTTTTGGGCGGTTTAGTCAGCCGGGATGCTTTTGTTTTTGGTATCATATAAGTAAGCTGTTTTTACCCCTGGAGGTTGTATGAAAAAAGTGGTTGTTCCCCGCTGGATAAAATCTTACGCAAGTTTTATTCTGGCAAACTGGCTGTTTTTTACGCTGATGCGTTTGATTTTTCTGTTTGTTTTCCGTGCGGCGCTTGTGCCGCAGGCGTACCATGAACTTTGGAAAACCTTTTATTTGGGGGCCAAGTTTGATGCCCGCCTGGCTTGCGCGTTAGCCATTCCGTTGGGGTTATATTTAACCGTTTGCGCGTTTTGGAAAGGCGCGCGCTATATTAAAAAAGGGGTCAGCGCCCTCTACGGCCTGTTGGAAGCCGCTGTTTTGCTAGTGTACTTTGCCGATTTCGCCCACTATGCGTATATTTCCATGCGCATTAACTATTCCATTTTTAAGTATTCCGAAAACCCGCTGATTTCTTTGCAAATGGCGTGGGAAACGTACCCGTTGGTGTGGGCCGTTTTGGGGCTCCTTTTATGGGGTATATTGGCTTACTTTTTTGTTAAAAAATTGTGCGTGCGCGCCTTCGCGCAGGAAGAATCTTTCCGCTGGAAAGGCAAATTGGGGTGGTTCTTTATTGGGCTCCTTGCCACCGGCGCCCTTATGTTCGGGCAAATCAGCCAGTATCCGCTAAGGTGGAGTAATGCGTACCATTCCACCAATAACTTTATTTGCAACTTAACGCTCAACCCGGGGATGAACTTGTTTGATACGGCGCGGTTTGCCAAAAATGTATCGTTTGACCGGGAAAAAACACAAGCCTATTACGACGAAGTTGCCAAATTTTTAGGGGTAGATAACCCGGATAAAGAAACGCTCAACTTTATGCGTACGGTTCCGGCTAAACCCAAGGCTGAGCAAAAAGATTA
This sequence comes from Candidatus Avelusimicrobium faecicola, assembly GCA_900540405.1. Taxonomy (GTDB): domain Bacteria; phylum Elusimicrobiota; class Elusimicrobia; order Elusimicrobiales; family Elusimicrobiaceae; genus Avelusimicrobium; species Avelusimicrobium faecicola. The sequence continues at coordinate 5,509 of UQFW01000020.1, forward strand.
TAACGTGATTGTTATTTTTATGGAGTCTTTGGCGTGGAATAAAACGTCCATGACGAACCCGGATATTGACCCGACCCCGTTTATTAATGCGTTATCCAAACGCTCTGTTTTGTTTAACCATTTCTTTACGCCCACCTCCGCCACGGCGCGTGCGGTGTTTGCCACCGTCACCAGTATCCCGGACGTCACGTCTTTCAAAACCAGCTCCCGCAACCCGCTGATTGTAGACCAGCACGTTATTGCCAACGCGCTGACGGATTATGAAAAATACTACTTTATCGGCGGCAGCTCCAGCTGGGGCAACATTCGCGGTATTTTGGAACATAACATTACCGATATTAATATGTACGAAGAAGGCAAGTTCCAAAACGAGCACCGCAACGACGTGTGGGGTATTTCGGATTTGGACTTGTTCCGCGAAGCGGACCGCATTTTGACCGAGGACCAACAAAAGCATAAAAAGCCGTTCTTTGCTTTTGTGCAAACGGCCGGATACCACCGCCCGTATACAATCCCTAAAGATAATGCCGGATTCCAATTAAAAGACATTGGCGAAGATTTGGCCCACAAACGCAGTTTTGTAAGCGTGGCGGAGTACAATTCTTTGCGCTTTTCTGACCATGCTTTGCAGGAGTTTTTCAAACTGGCCGAAAAAGAGCCGTGGTGGGATAATACGTTAGTGGTTATTTTTGGGGACCATGGGCTTTCGGCCCCGCAGTCCGAAAATATGCCCCGCGGTTATGTGGAACATAATTTAATCAACCACCAAGTGCCGCTTATTTTGACGGGCGGGGCCATTAAAGAGCCGAAAGTCATTACCCGTACGGCCAGCCAGGTGGACGTTCTGCCGATTATTATGGGCATTTTGGGCCGCCCGTATTTTACGCGCGCTATCGGGCGCGACGTGTTGGGCCATAACGAATACCCGCAAGGCGCCTTGATTTACGGCTGGGCCAACGAGCCGCACCCCATCGGGTTTGTGGAGGGGGAATATTTCTACAATAACAAAGGCGGGCAGGAAGGTCTTTACAAGTACGCCCAAGATACTTATAATGAAGATATTTCCAAAAAAGAGCCGGCCCGCTTTGAGCGTATGAAAAAACTGGCGTTGGGGTTGTATGAAACGTCGCAATATTTGGAATATAATAATAAAAAAAGAGATGAAAAAGACGACTAGGAGGGTTTGTAAATGAGCACAGGATTAATTGTTTTAATTATAGTAATTGTTGTAGCTGTATATTTTGGTATGGCGTATAATACGTTTATTACGCTTAAAAACCGCGTGAAAGAGGCGTGGAGCGATATTGAAGTGCAAATGAAGCGCCGCTATGACTTAATCCCCAATTTGGTGGAAACGGTAAAAGGCTATGCCGCGCACGAAAGCGGCACGCTGGAAAAAGTAATTCAAGCGCGCAATATGGCCATGGCCCAGCACGGTTCTATGAAGGAAGTAGCGCAGAGCGAAAACATCCTTACGGGGGCGTTAAAATCTCTGTTTGCCTTAAAAGAAAGCTACCCGGATTTGAAAGCCAACCAAAACTTTTTGGAACTCCAACGCGAACTGCGCGACACGGAAGACAAACTGCAAGCCGCCCGCCGCTTTTATAACGGAAACGTAATGAACTTAAACAACAAAGTGGAAATGTTCCCCAGCAACATTATTGCCGGTATGTTCCATTTTGAAAAAGCGGAATTTTTTGAACTGGCCGAGGGGGAACAGGAAGCCCGCCAGGCGGTAAAAGTAAAATTCTAACGGGGTATGAATGACCACCTATGAATATATTGCACAAAACAAGCGGCGCACTTGGCTGCTTGTTTTGTTGTTCCCGCTGACGTTCGCCCTGCTGACCTATGGGGTGCTGTGGCTGGGTGAATATTTTTTATTCGGTAATGTAAATGTGGCGTGTGATGATATGGGCCAGTGCGCCTATACGCACCTGACGGACATAAACGGCATTAACTCTTTATTTTTGTGGCTGACTCCTATTTTGTGGGGGGTGGCCATGCTGTGGGCAGTGGGCTCTTACTTTTTTGGGGACCAGATTATTTTACATTCCGCCCATGCAATTGAAATTTACCGCGAAGACCAGCCGGAGCTGTTCCGCTTGGTGGAAAATGTAGCCATTACCCGCGGCTTGCCTACCCCGCGTGTGTATATTATGAAAGACCGCGGCTTAAACGCCTTTGCTACCGGGCGGGACCCGCAGCACGCTTCCGTGGCGCTCACCCTGGGCCTGGTGGAAAAGTTAGACCGGGCCGAACTGGAGGGCGTTATTGCGCACGAAATGGCCCATGTGGAAAACCGCGACATCCGCTTAATGCTTATTACGGTAGCGGGGATTTCCTTTTTTACATTACTGGCGGAAATTTGTTTCCGGTCCGCTTTGGTTTCCAGGCGTTCTTCCGGTAAAGATAACGATAAAGGCGCCCTGATTTTACTGGCCGTAGGCATTATTTTTATGTTGTACGGCTATATTATAGCGCCGCTTATCCGCTTGGCGGTTTCCCGCCAGCGCGAATACCTGGCCGATTCTACCGCCGCATTAACTACCCGCAACCCGGGCGCGTTAGCCAGTGCTTTGCGTAAAATTTCCGGTCATTCCGTCACGGAAGAACTCAAAGACCACGCCAGTATGGCCGCCATGTGCATAGAAAACCCGGGGGTCAAGCAGGGCGTGTTTGCGTTTCTTTCTAACTTAACGGCCACGCACCCGCCTATTGAAGACCGCATCCGCCGTTTAGAAGCTATGGACGGGAGAATATAATGGCCAGCGTGTACGATTTCAAAGCCTCCAATAACCGCCGTATTTTTATGCTTTCGGCGGTGTTTGTGGTGTTGGTTTTAGTGGCCGCGTGGTGGGGCTCTTATGCGTTTGCCCTGGGGGCTTTTGTGTCGGACCCGATAAACGGCGAGGAATCCTACACGTCCAAAATCCGCCATACGCTTATCAACCATGTGATAGATAACGCCGTGGACGGGCGTATGGATGCGTATTTCCTGCCGGATGCCGCGGCGCTGAAAACCAAAGCGCGGGGGTTGGCAAACCGGGTGACGCTGGTTGTATTTTTGTTGGGGCTGTTTTGGGTATTAAAAGGCTATAAATACGGGGAATGGATGGTGCTGAACGCCGCCCATGCCGTGCGCTTAAAAGAGCCAGAACACCGGGAATTATACCGTTTGGCCACTACCGCTTGCAAGGCGGCGGGGGTGGCGGCGCCCCGGTTGTATGTGATTATGGATGATAGCCTGAACGCCTTTACCGCGGGGGCAGACCCGCAACGCCCGGCAATTGTGGTGACGAGCGGCCTATTGGAAAAACTTTCCAAACAGGAGTTGGAAGCCGTTTTGAGCCACGAGGCCGCCCATATCCAGTTTGGGGATGTTAAACTCATTATGACGGGGTTGGTGACGTCTTTGCTGTTTGTGCTGATGGGGGAGGCGTGTTTTGCCAGTATTGTGCTGAACCGCAAGGCGGGGCTGTTGGGCTTTTTAGCCGGTGGGTTTGCCGGGATTTTTTGTTGGGCAATCGGGCTTATCGTGTGCCCGCTGATGAATTTGGCGGTTTCGCGCGAGTGTGAATTGCGGGCCGATGCCCAGGCGGTGCTTTTGTGCCGCAATACGGGCGCGCTTATCAGCGCGTTGGAAAAAATATCCAAAGACAGCCGGGTTGAAATTTTAGATTTGCACCCCAGTATGGTGGGGCTTTGTATTGCCAGCCCGCGGGCGCGGAGCAGTTTGCTGTTGGAACTGTCCGGCCTGGCGGCCACACACCCGCCCATGGCTGTACGGCTGGCCGCGCTGAAAGAAATGGACGGCCGGGCATAAACGAATTTGAAGCAGTTTATAATTTGATAACAGGAGGAATTTTAGCATTATGTTGTTAGATTTAGCGGTTGTAGGCGTAGTGGGGGCGGTGGTATACGTTAAAATATGGAAACCCACGCGGGAAAAACAATTCCAATTACAGGTGGAAATGACCGCCGCCTGGAAAGGTATTTGCTCCCATATCCGCGCCCGGCAGAATGCGGCGGCGCGTATGTTGGAAATTGCGTTTGCGTTGAAACCGGGCGAGCCGTTTGTAAAAGCCTTGTCCGCCGTGTTGGACGAGCAAACGGTACGGTTAGATGATGTACAGCAGGTGGCTTCGCGCGAAGATACGTTCTTGGGCGTGTTGGCCGCGGCGGAAAGTATGGAAACGGCTTTCCCGGCGTTAAAAACGGATGCCCGCTGGCAGGGCGCCCGGCAGGAAGTGGCGGAGTCCAGCCAAAAAATAGCGGTTTTGCGCAACCAATATAACGGGGCGGCCATGGTTTTTAATAACCTGGCGGAGCGCTTCCCGGCCAACATCATTTGCGCCCTGTGCAAAACGGAGCAAGTAGCCCTGTTTGAGGCGCCCCCGCTCAAGCCGGAAGATTTGAACGGTTAATTATTTTTTAGGCTTTTATCAAAAAGTGCCCCGGGCAGTTGGTGCCGGGGCGCTTTTGCATAGTGGGCGGTTTAATGGCTTTTGGGCAGGCTTTCCTGAAAATCAAAATATTCCCGGGGGGATAACTCAAACATAGCCGCCAGCAGATTAAGCGGAATCGTATGGGCCAGCGTATTAAAATCCCGCACGGCGTTATTATAGCGGCGTTTGGCTCTTTCGGCATGGTGTTCCGCCAAAATAAGGGTGCGTTGCAGTTTGATGAACGGCGGGTCTTGTTGCAGGGCGGTGTTGTTTTGTACCGCCGTAAAAATTTGTTTTAGCTTGCAGGTCACTTCTTTTTCGCACGCAATCCGGCGCGGCAGGGTGTTGGCTTGGCGGCAGTCCTCTCTTAAATTTTTCAGTGCGTAAATCAAGGCGCGGTCCACTTCCGGCCAGGCAGCGGCGCTAAGGGCCAAAAGCGGGAGAAGTTCACCCCTGTTTTTCAGGCGGCTGTCCAGCTTTAGCCAGGCGGTTTGGGTGGCTTTATATAGGGCGGTCAATTTGCGGCAGGCCACCGCCAGGATGACCACCAGCGCTAACATAAAACCTATAAAAAAACTGACGAGCATAAATACCCCCTTAAACCAGTTGACGAGCCGTTTTTTTAATTTTACAATGTTAGGAGTATCCGCCTGCGGATACCTGTTATAAATTAGAGTATATCCGTTCCTAAACGATTTATCAAGGGTTTTTAGCCGTGTCCGGTGCCGGCCTTGGATAAATCGGTTTGACCCCGGCGCCGGACAAAAACAACTCAAATACTTGTGGAGAAATTATGCTGCTAACAGTATCTTCCTTTGTAGGGTTTACCGCGTTGGTGTTGGGGCTTTCCTATTATCTGACGCGCAAAAATGATACCTCCTCCTCCGAAGGCTATTTTTTAGCCGGCAGAGGACTAACCGGGTGGGTGATTGCCGCATCCCTCCTGCTTACTAACCTGTCTACCGAGCAAATGGTAGGGTTAAATGGGCAGGGGTATATGTTTAATATGTCCGGCATGGGGTACGAAGTCGGCGCGTCGCTGGCGCTGATTATCGTGGCGTTTTTCTTCCTGCCGCGCTACTTAAAAAAAGGCTATGCCACTATCCCGGATTTTATCGGCGAGCGCTATGACGCCGTCACCAAACAGTTTGTAAACTTCCTGTTTTTGGCCGGCTATGTGCTTATTTTGCTCCCCACTGTGTTGTATTCTGGCGCGATTGGTATGGGCGGTATTTTTAACATTATGGATACCTTCCAAATTTCGGCCATGCAATCCATTGTGGTGGTGGTAGTAGCCATTGGGGTTTTGGGGTGCTTGTATACCATTTTCGGCGGGCTTCGCATTATGGCGGTGGCCGATACGCTCAACGGTATCGGGTTGATTTTTGGCGGGCTTATGGTGCCGATTTTCGCCCTGATGTATGTGGGTGACGGCAATATGCTTACCGGGATTTCTACCGTGGTGCAGGCCCACCCGGAAAAATTCAACGCCATTGGCGGCGCGGGGGACCCGGTGCCCTTTGCCACCATGTTTACGGGGATGTTTTTGGTCAACCTGTTTTATTGGGGTTGCAACCAAACCATTATCCAGCGCGCTTTGGCCGCCAAAAACTTAAAAGAAGGCCAAAAAGGGCTTTTGTTGGCCGCCACGTTTAAGCTGATTGGCCCCTTGTATTTGATTATTCCGGGCATTGTGGCGTTCCACATCTTCCAGGATAAACCGTTGGCGGTGGGGGATATGGCGTACCCCATGTTGGTAAATACCGTACTGCCCACTTACTTAATCGGCTTTTTTGCGGCGGTGCTGTTCGGGGCCATTTTAAGCTCGTTTAATGCGGCGCTGAACTCTACTTCCACCTTGTTTATGCTTAATGTATACAAACCGTTCCGCCCCCAAGCCACGGACGAAGAACTCGTGCGTAAAGGCAAATGGGTGGGTATTGGACTAGCGGTGTTTTCTATGTGTGTGGCGCCGCTGATTGCTAAAGCGCCGTCCGGCCTGTTTAACTATTTGCAAATGGTAAACGGTTTTTACAACGTGCCGATTTTCACGCTGATTATTTTTGGTATGCTCAATAAAAAAGCGCCCGCGTGGGCCGCTAAAGCCACGTTAGGCTTTTTTATTGTGGTGTACGGCATTACGCAGCTGCCGTCCAGCCTGGGCTTTATGGCGTGGAAGGACAGTATCGGCTGGCTGTCTGCTTTTTCCGGCTGGCACTTCCTGCACATTATGGCGGTGCTGTTTGTTATCAGCGTAGTGTTTATGTATGTGACGGGCATTTTCTGGCCGTCCGCCAATAAATACGACGATTCCAAAGATTTGCAAGTGGTGGATATTACCCCGTGGAAATTGGGCATCACCATGAGCATTGGCATTGTGGTTTGTGTATTTTTGGTGTATGTGTTGTTTTCTTCGTTAGGGATAGCCGCCTGACGGATTTTAAGATAAGCCGGGGCTCCCGTTAAGGGAGCCCCTTTTGTTTTACCCCGGGAAAAGTTGTTATAATAAAATAGTAAACAGGAGATTTTAATTTATGCCCGAAAATATGCCCGAAACCCGGATTAATGTTTTTAATGATTCGCCCGCCCGCGTGCAAACCCCGGCGCAGCAGGCGCCGCAGGTGGAGTATGCCTCGTTAATGGAACGCTTTGTAGCCTTGCTGATTGATTACGGCCTGATTATGATTCCCGGCCAGGTAATTCTGATGTTGGCTACGCGCAATATGGAGTTGGAAATGGCCCATATTTACGCCTTAACGGGGTTATTAAATGCGGTGTTTGTGCTGTATATGGCGGTTTTTTCCTGCGGGGGGAGAGTGCCTTTAGGTAAAAAATTGGTGGGGATTGCCGTTGCCTCTGCCGACGACTCCGAAGCCCCTATCGGCTTTATGCGGGCGCTACTGCGCAGTGTGGGGTATTATTTCAGCGCGGGCCTGCTGATGTGCGGGTTTTTAATGGCGTTTTTTGAAGAACGCAAACGCGCGCTAGAGGATTTTATGGGCCGCTCCGTAGTGGTGCGCCTGCGCCCGAAAGGCATTATGGAAACCGTGGCCATCACGCTGACGGGGCTGGCTATTATCGCCGCCTATGCGGGCGTGTTTTATTCGCAGACGTTTGCCAAGGGTTCCGCCGTACAACTCGCGTATATTGACCGCGCCCAAAAAACGCTGGAAGATTTATCCCTGTTGCAGGAAATCCACCGTTCCCAATACGGCTATTTTACGAACGATTTGCAACGCCTGGTGCTGTTATCCGGCGACCCGGTGCAATTCCAGCGGGACATCCAACGCACGTTGGATAGGCGCGGGTTTAAGTTGGGCGTATCGCGCAATACTTATAAAATTATTGCCCGCGCAAAAGATACCCGCCATACGCAGGTGGTGTTTATCCCGTACCGGGACAGATAACCGGCTGTTTTGCTTGTTTATTAAAAAACCCCGCTTTTTCGGCGGGGTTTTTTCATCGGTTTGAATAAGGTTTGGCGCGCAATTAATGCATGTGGTGCGCTTCGGTAGTGTGTTGGCAGTTAATGCAATAACGCGCAAAAGGCAACGCTTTAATGCGTTTTTTAGGAATCGGCTGGCGGCAGTATTCGCAAATGCCGTAAATGCCTTTGTCTATTTTACGCAAAGCGGCTTCAATTTGGTCCAGCGTTTTATGGGCATTGCCGGAAAGTTCAAACAAAATTTCTTTATCTAAACTTTTGGAAGCGTCGTCAATGGGGTCCCCCACCTCATTGTCCGGCATATCCATATTTTTTTTGTCTTTCAGGCGCGCGGCCGCATCATCCCGCAACTCCAAGAGATGTGCCTTAATTGTTTTAATTTCGGCAGCGGTAAGCGCGTCTTTATTTACTTTTTTAGTCACCATAACGTCCCCTTGTTGAATGTATATTAAATTTTAGGCCGGGTAAACGCGGGTTGCGTTTCCGGGCCGTTTGATTAGTTTAGCAAAGTACGCCCGATTTTTCAACCCCTCCAAAAACAGGACAAAGCAGACCGTAATTGTTATAATCTAAAATATACCCATTTCTGGAGTTTATTTCCTATGAAAACCAATTTATTAAAACTGCCGGTCCGGGATTTGCTGTTCAAAAATCCGCTGGTGGTAAATTATAAAAAAATGTGGCCGTTTGTAAAGCCGTACTGGTTCCGGGCTGTGTTGGGCCTGGTGCTGGCCTTGCCGGTGGGCGCGCTGGATGCCACAGTGGCTATGTTTATGAAGTATTACACGGACGATGTACTTGTTAAAAAAGATGCGTTTTTTGCCGCGTGGATACCGCTTTTAATTATTGTGTTTGTGCTGGTGCAAAGCGTGCTGACCTATTTGGTAAAGTACCTCAATACCTGGGTGGGCAACAAAATTACCCTGGGGGTGCGCAAAAAACTGTTTGAAAAACTGCTCACCATGCACAGCGGTTATTTTGACCAGGTGGACTCCGGCTTTGTAATGATGCGCTTTAACGGCGACGCCGACACCGCCTGCAACGGCCTGATTAACAACCTGCGTATGATTGTGACCCGCGTGTTTTCGTCCGTCACGCTGATTGGGGTATTGCTGTATAACTCCTGGCAGCTTACTTTTATTGCCATCGGTGCGTTTGCGGTGGCCGGCGGGCTGATTTTTATTGTGCGCAAAAAACTGGAAGAATTGGTGCGGGATGCGGTTATTGTAGGCTCTATTGCCATGCGCGCTTATAACGAAGCCTACAACGGCAACCGCACGATTGCCGCCTATAACTTGCAAAAAGACCAGGAAGTCCGCTTTAACCACTTAATGGACGAAGCCTTCAACCTGAATATGGGCATGATTAAACACACGGGGTGGCTGTCCCCGGTGATGCACTTTATAGTGTCTTTGGGGTTGGCGCTCGTGTTCTGGCAGAGCAGTTCCATGATTGTAAAAGGCACCATTACCAGCGGTAATTTTACCTCTTTTGTCACGGCGCTTTTAATGCTGTATACCCCGGTTAAAACCATGGGGGATAACTATGTGGATATTAAAAAAGCGTTTTTGGCGATTGACCGTATTTTTGAAATTTTCTCCCTTAAAACCAAAATTTCGGATAAACCCGGCGCCCGCAAACTGGCCGGTATCCAAAAGGAAATTGCCTTTGAAAATGTTTCCTTTGAATATAAACCCGGCGTGCCGGTGCTTAAAAACATTAACTTAAAAACTGCCGTGGGTAAAACGGTGGCGTTTGTGGGCAACTCCGGCGGCGGGAAATCCACCATTGTCAGCCTGCTCCCGCGGTTTTATGACCCGCAACAAGGCCGCGTGACGGTGGACGGCGTGGACGTGCGGGAGGTGGAACTTGCCTCCCTGCGTGACCAAATTGCCGTGGTATTCCAGGATAACTTCCTGTTTAGCGGAACCATCCGCGATAACATTTTAATCGGCCGCCCCGGCGCTACGGAAGCGGATTTGAAAGAAGCCGTAAAGCACGCCCATTTGGACGAATTTATTGCCTCTTTGAAAGACGGCTTAAATACGGTACTGGGCGAACGCGGCATTACGCTTTCCGGCGGGCAACGCCAGCGGGTAGCCATTGCTCGCGCGTTTATCAAAAACGCCCCGGTCATTGTGTTGGATGAAGCCACGAGCGCGCTAGATAACAAGTCCGAAGCGGTGGTGCAAAAAGCGTTGGATAACCTGACTAAAAACAAAACGGTGTTTGTGATTGCGCACCGCCTGTCTACCGTAGTAAATGCGGATATGATTGTAGTGCTGAACCAGGGCGAAATTGTGGAACGCGGCACCCATGAAGAACTGTTAAAAATTCCCAATGGGGCGTACGCCGCTTTATACAACGCGCAATTTAAGCATAAACAATAAAGCCGGGTCATTTTCAAAAGGGCGCCCCGTTGCCAAAACAGCGGGGCGTTTTTTTGCCCCTAAACAGAGGGGGAATTTGTTATAATTTGTATATGAGAAAATACGCAATTTCCGCCGCCCTGCCGCTGGTGTTTACCGCGGTGGCTTGGGGCTCTATTTTTGATGCGGTCCCTCCGGCCGCCAATCAACCGCTTTCCGCTCCTGCGGGCACTGCCCCCGCCGGGGATGCCCCTGTGCGCGTCACGACGATCACTTCGCTCACGGCGGTAAAAATGCAATCTAAATTGAGTGACCCCGCTTTATTTAAGAGCGTGCTGGATTACTCGTTCCCGCAGGAACTTTCCGGCGCGGCGGAAAAATGCCGCCAGGGGGAAACGGACGAGTGCTATTTTTCTTACAAAGGTTTTGAGCAGGACCCCAACGCGGCCGTGGCCGCCGCCGCTAACCGGGAACTGGCCGTTCTTTCCGTACAGCGCGGACTATTAAAACAAGCCTTAAAACACGCCCGCCAGGCGGCTAAATTACTGCCGGACGACCCGTACCCCGTTTTGCAAAGCGGCTGGATTTTGTTGGAAATGGGCAAATATAAAAAAGCCCGCCAAGCCTTTGCGGACGTGATGTATTTAACGGCCGATTTTGAGTATGTTTCTTCCGCCAAGTTGGGCAGTGCCGTTAGTTTTTATTTAGCCAAAGATTACAAAAAAGCGGCCGAAGCCTTGCAGTATTTGTACACGGCGGACCCGTATTCTATCTCTTTAACGGCGTATTTATTGGGCGCGTCTGCCGTGCATATAAAAGGTTCCGCGCGGTTGGCCCCGGTGTTTTTACAGCAGGCTTTGGAGCATGACTCCAACAATTACGCCGCCGTAAAATTATTGGCCTCTCTGGCGGAAAAAAATAAAAACACGTTGCAGGCGTGGCAGTATTACGCCACGTTGCACGCATTAGACCCGCAAAACGCGCGTTTGGCCCAAAAAACCGCCAAATATCAAAAAGAATTAGGCGCCAAGGCGGAAGATTATTTGTATTATTTGCGGTTGGAAACCCCCATTGCCGCGCGGGTGGAATCGGTGGATTCTCCCACGGTGCGCATGGCCTTGTACGGCTTGCGCGGGAGTCCCGCTCCGGCGGTGTTGCAATCGGTTAAATTGGTGGCTTCCGGCCCGGCCCGCGTGCAGGACGAAAAGCTCGGCACCGTAAAAAATGTGGCCGCTTTCCAACTGCGCCAATTAGTGTATAACCCGCAGACAAATGCGGTGGATATTATGGACGGTAAAGGCCAGGTGGAATTTTCGGCCAAACGTCCGTTTACTTTTGTGTTGGAACAAGACGACCGCACTTTACTGGTGCGGGATGCACAGATGCAAGACCTGTTCGCCGCGGATTTGAGCGATAAAGAGCTGAAAGGCGCTTTGACCGTTATTCCGCAGACGGGCGGTATGACACTGATTAATACCGTGCGCGCGGAAGATTTGGTGCCTGCTTTATTGGCGGCCCGCGCACAAGACGTGCGGGAAGAAGAAGCCTTGCGCGCTCTTGCCGTGGTGTTGCGTTCGGCCCTGCTGGCGGAGGTGGAAACCAACCCGCAGGCCGCGTACCACATTACGGATAACAGCGAGGTTTTCAAATTCAACGGGATTAATTTGGTATTCCCCAACTTGTTGGAGGCCGCCCGCCAGAGTGCCGGGGTGCGGTTATTGGGCGCCGTGCCCGGCGTATATGCGGATTGCGGCCCGCTGGGGGCGGATACCATTACCAATACGCAAACCAAACCCGCGTATGCGTTTTCTCCGGCCAATGCGGCTAAATATATGTTGGCCAATCCTCCGGCGGATTTAGTTTCCAAACCGCAGGATTCTACCCAATGGTCCGGCGTAAAATGGGCCTATTGGATAGATGCCAAAGACGTGGAAGAACGCCTGGCCCAAAAAACAAAATTCGGCCGTTTGCGCGCCTTGGAGCCGTTAAAACGCACCGCTAACGGGCGGATTTTAACCTTGCGTTTTACAGGCAGTAAGGGCGAATATGTGGCCCAAACCCCGCAGGAAATTTCTTTCCTTTTGGGGGCCGGGTCTTTGCGGTCCGACTTTTTTGATGCGGCCCCTTTTTATAAAGGCAAAAATATCCGCTCGTTGCTTATCCGCGGGTATGACACCGGGCTGGGTAGCGGGCTCTGCCTGCAAGGGGCGCAAGGGCTTGCCAAGCAAGGGCTCAATTATTTGGGCATTATTAAATATTACTTTCCCGAGGCACGCCTGTTAGATACCAAAACAGGAAAAATAAATTAATATGGAAAAAACAAAAATACTCTATTTTATTACGCGTTTGGATTTGGGCGGCGCCCAAGCCAGCGTGCTGACTACCTTAAAAGGGCTGAATAAACAGCAGTTTGAGCCTTATTTAGCCGCCGGACAAGGCGGGCGTTTAGACGGAAAAATCAAAAACGAAGTCAAAAACCTGTTTTTCATTTCCGCCCTGCGCCATGATGTGTGCCTGAAATGGCTGCTGCATGACGCACTGGCTACCGTGCAAATGGGGCTGTTAATGCGCCGCGTAAAGCCGGATATTATCCACACCAACGCCCCCAAAGCGGGTATTTTGGGGCGTATTGCCGCGCGGATTTTTTGGCGCAAAGCCAAAGTGGTGCATACCTTCCACGGGTTGGGTTTTGCCAAGGAACAGGGCGAAAAGCGTTTTAAGGCGTTTGTCAGCGTGGAAAAATTCTGCGCCCGCCTGACGGATGTACTGGTGTTTGTGTCCCGCCGTAATGCGGCAGAGGCCAAAAAATTGGGGATTGGCAAAGGTGTGCGCAGTGAGCTTATCCGCGCCGGGGTAAATTTCCGCCCCGTACTGCCGATTCATTTTGACCCGGCCGCCAAGCGCGCCTCCCTGCATATTCCGCCCAAAGCCAAGGTGGTACTGGCGATTGCCAATTTCAAACCGCTTAAAAACCCGCTCCATTTTGTGTTGGCGGCCCATAAAGTGCTAATGCAGATGAAAAACGTATATTTTATTTATACGGGTGACGGCGAATTAAAAGAAACGACCGAAAAACTGGTGCGCAGTTTGGGCATAGAAAAACAAGTGATTATGCCCGGTTGGCGCAGTGATGTGCTGGAACTTTTAGCCATTAGTGATGTATATGTAAGCGTTTCTTTGCGCGAGGGGTTGCCGATGTCTTTACTGGAGGCGATGTCTATGCGCGTGCCCGCCGTATGCTATGATGTAGACGGTATTGGCGAAGTGATTACCAACAATAAAACGGGCTTTTTGGTGCGCCCCAGCGATATTAGCGGCCTGGCGGAAAAAATAAAAGTGCTTTTGCGCCATAAAGCGTTGCGTGAGCGTTTTGAAGCCGCTATTGATAAGCGGGACTTTTCGGAATTTGCCATTCCTGCCATGATTAAAAAGCAGGAACATTTGTACCGCAGTTTGGTGCCGCCTTCCAAAAAAATGGCGGGCCGCCGGCGCTTTTTTCGCTCCGGCAAAAAATATTTCAAACATTTCAAACCGGGAGATAACCATGGATTACGCAATGAACGAGCTGGAACAAGAGGTGCTTAACGCCACCCGCGAACTGGCCCAAAAAAAATTAAAACCGCTCCGTGCGGAAATGGACGCCAAAGAAGAATTTAGCCATGAAATGCTGGAAGAATACCGCAAATCGGGTATGTTCGGCCTGTGGCTGCCGGAAAAATACGGCGGCTTAGGTGGGGGGATTACCTGCCTGGCTATGGCGTTTGAAGAGCTTTCCCGCGTGTGCGCGGGGTTGGCGCTTACGCCGGGTACTACGGCCCTGGGCGCTATCCCCATGTTTTTGGCCGCTACGGCCGAACAGCGCGAACGCTGGTGCTATGATTTGGCTACCGGCAAAAAGCTGTGGGCCTTTGCCTTAACGGAGCCGGAAGCCGGGTCCGACGCGACCGCCCTTAAAACCACCGCCACGAAAGACGGCGATTATTATGTGGTAAACGGCACCAAACATTTTATTTCTACCGGCAAAGAGGCCGATTTTTACACCGTAGCCGTCAATACCAATCCGTCCCGCGGGGCGCGCGGTATTTCCCTTTTAGTCATTGAAAAGGGCACCCCCGGCTTTACGTTTGGTAAAAAAGAACAGAAAATGGGGATTCGCACCAACCCGACGTACGAGCTGATTTTTGAAAATGTGCGCGTGCCCAAAGCCAATTTGCTGGGCAGCGAGGGCCGCGGCCTTTTGTATTTGCAGGAAACGCTGGACTATTCCCGCCCGGGCGTGGCCGCGCAGGCCGTGGGTATTGCGCAGGGCGCGTTGGACGAAACTATCCCGTATTTGCGCACCCGCAAGCAATTCGGCCAGCCGATTATTACTTTCCAGGCGTTGGCGCACAAAGTGGCCGAATTGGCCGCCAAGACGGAAGCCGGCCGCGCACTGGTATATGCCATTACGCACAAAATGGATAGCGAGTTCCTGCCCGCGGTAGCCGCCGCGTTGGAAAACGGTACCCCGGTGCATGACGAGCTTAAAAAGCTCAAAGGTGCCCGCTGGACTAAATACAGCGCCGAGGCCAAACTTTTCTGCGCCAATACGGCTATGGAAGTGGCGGACGAATGTGTCACGCTGTGCGGCGGAATTGCCTATACGCGCGAATTCCCGCTGGAAAAATATATGCGTGATGCTAAAATTACCCAAATTTACGAAGGTACGGTGCATATCCAAAAGAACGAAATTGCCACCGCGCTGATTAAAGAATACGCCTCCCAAGGCGAATAAGGAGATTTTTTGTATGCATATTGTAGCCTGTGTAAAGCAGACCCCTAAATCCGACAATGTAAAAGTGGACCCGCAAACGGGTTGTTTAATCCGCTCCGGTGCCGCCAGTGATATGAACCCCTTTGACGAATACGCGCTGGAAGAAGCCGTCACGTTAAAAGAGCAGGTGGGGGGGCAAGTATCCGTAATTACCATGGGGCCGCCGCAAGCGGAAGCCGTGTTGCGTGATTCTATTGCCCGCGGGGCCGATAAAGCCTACCAACTGGGGGATATGGCGTTTGCCGGGTCCGATACCTGGTCCACCAGTTATGCGCTTGCTAAAGGGATTGAAAAAATCAATGCCATTACGCCTGTGGATTTAGTTATCTGCGGCAAACAAACCAACGATAGCGATACCGGCCATATCGGCCCGCAAATTTCCGCCTGGCTTAACTGGCCCAATGCGGCGTTTGTAAAAAAAGTATTGCACATCAACGCCCACTCCGTGACGGTGGAACGCCTGACGGAAGACGGTACGGACGTGTTGGAAATTCCCTTTCCGTGCGTGTTAAGCGTGGTAAAAGAAATCAACAAACCCCGCGTAAAAAGCCCCAAAGGCCGCATTTTGGCCAAACGGGCGGAAATTACCAAATGGACGGCGGACGACGTGCAGGCCGACAAAACAAAACTGGGTATGAAAAACTGCCCCACGCGGGTGGTAAAATCTTTCGTGCCCAAGCGGGATGTATGCGCCGTAGCGGTGCCCGGTGCCAACGGCAAGGAAAAAGCCGCCAATCTGGTGGCTTTGCTGAAAGAAAACAACTATATTTAAGCGGGGATTTTACAAATGAACGATTGGAAAAATGTTTGGATTTTAGCGGAAGTAAACCACGGCAAATTAAGTGCCACCGCGTTGGAACTGCTCCATGCCGGCCGCCAACTGGCCGACGCGCTGGGCGAAAAATTATGCGCGGTTATGCTGGGGTATCAGGTAGAAAAATTTATCCCGGAGCTGTTTGAATACGGCGCCGATACCGTGTATGTGTGCGACGACGCCCACTTGCAAAATTATGTGGATGACGTTTACGCCAAAACTTTGGCCGCCATGGTGCGGGAATACAAACCCAACAAATTTTTGTTGCCCGCTACCAATATGGGGCGCTCCCTTTCTGCCAAAACGGCCGTTTTTGTAGGCACCGGCCTAACGGCAGATGCCACGGATGTAAAAATCAATGCGGAAGACGGCCAACTCCATGCCACCCGCCCCACTTTCGGCGGCAACTTAATGGCCACCATTACTTGCAAAAATACCCGCCCGGAGATGTGTTCCTTGCGCCCCATGGCGTATGAAAAAGCCGCGCGCGTATCCGGCCGCCGGGGTGAAGTGGTCAACTTCCCTTTTCAGGCGGATAAATATACGTCTTTAGCCAAGTTTGTGGAGTTCATTAAAAACGACGGCGACGGCTTGGATTTATCGGAAGCGGAAGTGATTGTAGCCGGCGGGCGCGGGCTTGGAAAGGCGGAAGGATTTACTTTGCTTAAAAAATTGGCCCAGCGGTTGGGCGGTGCGGTGGCGGCCAGCCGCGCGCCGGTGGATAGCGGCTGGATTGATTACCGCTACCAGATTGGTTTGACGGGCCGCACGGTAAAACCCAAAGTATATATTGCGTGCGGGATTTCCGGCCAAATCCAGCACATGGCAGGTATGAGCGGTGCGGATGTGATTGTGGCGATTAACAAGGACCCGCAAGCGCCGATTATGAAAGTGGCGAATTATGCGGTGGAGGGGGATATATACGAGGTTATCCCCGCCATGTTAGAAGCCTTACATTGATAACGGCATTTGGTAGGATTTAGAGATTAACGCACAAGGGGAAAAATAACATTTTTCCCCTTGTTTGCGTTTGA
>UQFW01000021.1 GCA_900540405.1 Candidatus Avelusimicrobium faecicola
ATTAACACACTGCGGCCGTTTTCTTGCGGGCTGTACGGGTCCGGCGTGTTCACGCCGTCCACAATAAACAAAAAGCGGTATTTGCCCGGAGCAATGGATAAGGTGGTTTCCCACGCGCCGTTTTTCTTGCGCAGGGCTTGCGGTTTGGCCATGGTAAAACCGCTGACGATAGAAACTTTTTTGCCTTCCCCAAAATAGCGGAAAGTGACACGGCGGTACTTGGAGCTTTTGGGATTATCCGCCACCACCACACTGGCTTTGGCGGGCTTTTCGGCTTGCTCGGCCGGTTGCTCTTGCTCGTCCGCTTTGGGGGCAGGTTCGGCTACCGGCTCCGGCACCACAACCACCGGCTCTGCCGCAATTTCTTGCACTTTAGGCGCTTTTACCGCCGGGGCGGCCGGAGTTTTGGGTTCTTTTTTAGTTTCTTTTTTGGTTTCGGGCAACACCTCAGCCAACAAATCGGGCTGGGCGGCGGCCTGTTCTTCGGCCACCACTTCCGTTTCCTCTACCGGCATAAAAAAACGCGCCGACAGATTCTTATACAAAAAGAAACCGCAGACGCATAAAAAAACGATATCTACCACTATCAGGAACAGCCAAAGGTCTTTATTGGCGGAAACAGGTTTTTGCTCTAAATCAAAATTTTCGTTTTCCATAAGTTCCTTAAAAAAAGCGGGCGAAGGGAATCGAACCCTCGTCTAAAGCTTGGGAAGCTTCCATTCTACCATTGAACCACGCCCGCAATATCCTAATGTGTTATTATTTTAGCAAAGTTTTTCAACCAATGCAACTATTCTTATTTTTCCGCTCTGCGCGAAAGGAAAAACACAAAAATCCCCGGAAATTATTTTTTAATCTCCGGGGATAAATTACCGTTTTTTATAAACGCTTACCGTTTTTTAGCACTCTTTTTAGCGCTCTTTTTGGCGGTTTTTTTAACAGCCGCCTTTTTAACAGCCGGGCGGGTGGCTTTTTTTACCGTAGCCCGGGCCGTTTTGGCGGCAGGTTTAGCGGTTTTTTTGGCAATATGCCCCACTTTTGCTAAGGCTTTGTCAAAATCCTTTTGGTGCTTGGCGGCGTATTCTTTCCACCCTTCCAAGGCCAAAGGCAACACTTCGTCCATGCTTTTTACAGGGATTAAGGTTAGTTCCTTTTTTACCTGTGCGGGCAATTCGTCCACATCTTTTACGTTCGTGTGCGGAAACAAAATGGTTTTTACACCTTCCCGGTACGCGGCCAAAAACTTCTCTTTAATACCGCCCACAGGCAGTACGCGCCCGGTAATGGTCACCTCGCCCGTCATAGCCAAATGCTTTTTGACCGGCAGGCCCGTAAGCAAACTGGTAATGGCGGTGGTAATCACGCTCCCGGCGGAGGGGCCGTCTTTCGGCACGGCGCCTTCCGGGAAGTGGACGTGAAAGTCCGTATGGTCAAAATCCACGTCATACCCGTAGCCGCGGCTGCGCGCATACGTCAGCGCCGCGCGGACGGATTCTTTCATTACCGTACCCAACATACCCGTCAAAATCAGCTGGCCTTTGCCGGGCAGTTTGGTGGCTTCTATGGAAAGGGTTTCCCCGCCCACACTCGTCCACGCCAGGCCGGTAGCCACGCCCACGGAGTTTTCCTCCGTAGAGAAGTTGGCATATCTCGGCACGCCTAAATATTCATGCAGATTTTTAGCGTTAATGACAATTTTTTTACCGCCGTTTTCCACATATTGTTTAGCGGACTTGCGGCAAAGGGAGGCTATTTGGCGTTCCAAATTACGCACCCCGGCTTCGCGCACATATTCCCGCATAATCAGGGCGACGGCATCCCGGGAAATTTCCAAAGAGCCCTCTTTTAAGCCGTGCAATTTCATCTGCCGCGGGATTAAATATTTGGCGGCAATATCATGCTTTTCGTAATCCGTATAGCCGGAAAATTCAATAATTTCCAAACGGTCACGCAACGTGACGGGAATATCCGCCAGGGAGTTGGCCGTAGTAATAAACATCACTTTGGAAACATCATACGGCACGTCTAAAAAGTGGTCCACAAAATCTTTATTTTGTTCCGGGTCCAACAGTTCTAGCAAAGCCGCGGCCGGGTCACCCCGCCAGTCGGAGCCCATTTTGTCAATTTCGTCCAACAGGAACACCGGGTTGGAGCTTTTGGCTTTGCTTAACCCTTGGATAATGCGCCCCGGCATAGAGCCGATATAGGTGCGGCGGTGACCGCGGATTTCGCTTTCGTCCCGCACGCCGCCCAAAGACATCCGCACAAATTTACGCCCGATAGCCCGCGCAATAGATTTGGCCAAAGAGGTTTTACCTACCCCCGGCGCCCCGGCAAAGCACAACACCGGCCCGCGCAGGGAATGGGTCAACTTGCTGACGGCTAAATATTCCAAAATACGCTCTTTGGGTTTTTCCAAACCGTAGTGGTCTTCGTCCAGCACTTCTTTGGCTTTTTTCAAATCCAGTACGTCTTTGGTGGTCACGTTCCACGGCAGATTTAACAGCCAATCCAAATACGTGCGCGAAACCGTAGCTTCCGGGGAGAACGGCGCCATTTTAGCCAGGCGGTCCAGCTCTTTTTCGGCCGCTTCTTTGGCGTGCGCGGGCAAGCCGTTCTTTTTAATTTTGGCGCGCATGGCGTCCAATTCTTTTTGGAAATCATCCTTTTGGCTGAGTTCCTTTTGAATGGCTTTCATTTGCTCGTTCAAATAGTATTCTTTTTGGTTCTTTTCTATTTGTGCGCGCACTTGGGAGTGAATTTTTTCTTCCAACCCTAAAATTTCAACTTCGCTCGTGATTAATTTTAAGATTTTTTCCAACCGTGTTTTCACGTCCACGGCTTCCAAAATGGCTTGGCGGTCGGCCGTTTTTACCATCATATTGGAGGCCACCGTATCGGCCAGTTTGGACGGGTCGTTAATTTGGCGCAAGAAGGAAACCCCCTCCACCGCCACCCGTTTAGACACCCGCGCGTAATGGTCAAATTCGTCCAGCACTTTGCGCATTAAAGCCTGCACCACCGGGGAGTTATCGTCTTTTTCTTCCAAATAATCCACCGTGGCAAACCAGGTATTAGCCACCGGGTTAAGTTCCAATTTTTTAACGCGCGCGCGGGTTAAGCCCTGCAAAAATACCTTAATGGAACCGTCCGGCATTTTTAAGTTTTGGGTAATTTCCGCCACCACGCCAAAATGGTAAATATCGCTTTCTTTGGGGTTGTCAACTTCGGCATTTTTTTGGGAAAGCGCCAATATATAGCGCCCCTCGGATTCCAACGCCAATTCCACCGCTACAATAGATTTTTCCCTATCCACAGACAACGGCAAATTCATACCCGGGAACATCACCACGTCCCGTATGGCCACGGCGGGAATTACCGTCGGCAGCGATAACGTTTGTTTTTTAATTTCTTCGCTCATGCTTTCTCCTGATAAAAAGGGGCTTTTTCATGGCGCGCGTTTTTTACCCCCGCGCGCTTACCCACGGTAATATTGTAGCAAATTCAATTAAAATTAGCAAACATAGCCAATGCCTGCTAGTTTTGTTTATTTGCCCGGTCTGTTATCCCATAATAAAAAACCCCGCCGTGCGGGCGGGGTAATTGCAAAGCGGGTACGGCTTATTTATCCCGTAAAGTTAAAACTTCGTCAATAATGCCGTAGGCTTTGGCTTCTTCGGCGGATAAATAATAGTTGCGTTCGCTGTCCGTGCGGATTTTTTCCTTCGGCTGGCCCGTATGTTTGGCCAAAATATCCAACAGGTGTTCTTTATTGTCGTGCAGTTCGCGCGCTTCAATTTCAATATCCGTCACTTGGCCGGAAATACCGCCGCCCCAAATTAAAGGTTGGTGAATCATAATGCGCGAATGGGGCAAAGCGTAGCGCCGCCCTTTGGAGCCGGCCGCCAACAGCACCGCGCCGAAGCTCATAGCCTGGCCCATGCAAATAGTGGTGATGGGGGCTTTGATAAACTGCATAGTATCGTAAATAGCCAGGCCGGCCGTCACCATACCGCCGGGAGAGTTGATATACAGGTTAATTTCCCGTTGGGAGTCTTCGGCATCCAAATACAAAAGCTGGGCGATAATCATATTGGCGCTGGCGGTATCCACTTCCCCCTCGCGCCCGCCGACAAAAATAATACGGTCTTTTAATAACCGCGAAAAAATATCATATCCGACATTCTTTTCAATAATAGTAGGTATAATCATAATACTTATTGTAGTAAATTTTTTTATTTTAGAAACTTCCTTTTTATATTTTCCCACAGGCCCGGGGTCAATGCGCCGAACGGCCTATAAAGGCCCAACGGGAATATAGGTCCAAAATCCATAAAAAATAGGTCTTTAGGCCCTGTAAAAACCCCGTCAAAAGATTTATAGTAATAGCAAGTAGGAACCATTTTAAGGAGGACGTATGAAATTCAACAAAATAGCCGTATCTGTATTGTGTTTGTTTACGGTTGCCATTTGTGCCAATGCACAAGCTGTTAAGGCTCCCAAAAAAGATGCCAAAACTTCTGCTAAATTAGAAAATGTTTTGCAAAAACGCGCCTTACAAGCCCGCAAAAATGCCAAGGCCGAAAAATGCCGCTGGTGCGGTGAACCGGTGGTAGAAGGGCGCAAATGCCCGGCCGACCCGGATGTATATTGCATGCCGGCCCCCAAAGCCGTAAAAGCCAAAAAAGCACGCAAAGCCGCCAAACCGGCCAAAATGGAATACAACTGCCCGAAATGCGGCGCCGAATACACTTCTGACGAATTATGCCGCGACGTATACCACAAATGTGCCGATAACCGCCCCTACGGCGAACCGGAAGCCGGTTATTATTGGGTGGAATCCCCGGCCACGGAACAGAATGATGCCTCTGACGGTGAACCTCATTCTAATTTAGTCAGTGTCAGCGGTCTTGAAGACTACCCTTACGGCGAACCCGAAATGGCCCCGCTGCATGAATTAGATATGGCGATTGCTAACAGAGCCGAAGTGTTGTTGCAAAAAGACCGCGACGCCAACAACGGCCGCGCCAAACATGATTTTGAATACTACTACAACCAACTGGCCGGCGCGGAACAATGCCGCTGGTGCGGTGAACCGGTAGAAGATTCCCGCCGCTGCCCGGCCGATACGGATGTAAACTGCATGGACCCGGTATCCGCCACGACGTCTTACGAAGCCAACACGGTCAGCACGGTCAAAGCGACCGAAACCCACTGCCCGAAATGCGGTGCCGAATACGACATTGACGAAATTTGCCACGGTATCCAACACCGCTGCGAAGCCAGATAAAAGCATTTTCTTTCTGCAAAGCCCTCCCCCGCGGAGGGCTTTTTTATTGGGGGTGCCGCACAAACGCCGAAAAATGTATAATAGTTTTTTGTGATTTTATCCATAACCGGAGGCACTTATGCCCATAGAAAGAAACGCCGAAGAAAAAGAAAAAATTAAACATATTTTAGCTACCGCCGAAGCCAACAACCTGCAAATTATTAAACTTTGGTTTGTGGATATTTTGGGCAACTTAAAATCCCTTTCCCTTTCCCACCGGGAATTTGAATACGCCCTGAATGAAGGTATGGGCTTTGACGGCTCATCCGTGGAAGGGTTCGCCCGCACTTACGAATCCGACCTGGTGGCCTTGCCGGATTTGGATACGTTCCAAGTATTTACGCCGGAATTAACCGGGGCACCTATTGCCCGGTTGTTTTGCGACATCAAAAATACCGACGGCAACCAGTTTGAAGGGGACCCGCGCTACATATTAAAAAAGAATTTGGCCCGCATGAAAAAAGCCGGATTTGACCAATTTATGGTGGGGCCGGAACTGGAATATTTTTATTTTCAAGACAATAAACACACCCAACCGTTGGACTGCGGCGGCTACTTTGACACCATCCCTTTAGATACCTCGTACGCGGTGCGCCGTGAAACGATGCAAATGCTGGAAAAATTAAACATCCGTGTGGAATACTCCCACCACGAAGTAGCCCCCTCCCAACACGAAATTGACCTGCGCTACGACGAAGCTCTCAAAATGGCAGACCAAGTAATTACCTACAAAACGGTGGTTAAACAAATGGCCGCCAAACACAATATGTACGCAACTTTTATGCCCAAACCTATTGCAGGCGTAAACGGCAGCGGCATGCATGTTCACCAATCTCTATTTGCAAACGGCAAAAATATGTTTTTTGATGCCAAAGACGAGCTTTTCCTCTCCGACACCGCCAAACACTATATCGCCGGGATTCTAAAGCATGTGCGGGAAATTTGCTCCGTCACAGACCAGTGGGTAAACTCCTATAAACGCCTGGTGCCCGGTTATGAAGCCCCGGCCTATATTGCGTGGGGGCGGCGCAACCGCAGTACCTTGGTGCGTATTCCGCAGGCAAAGGCCGGCAAACCCAACGCCACCCGTTTAGAGTGCCGCTTCCCGGACCCGGCCTGCAACCCCTATTTGGCTTTTTCCGTTATGTTGGCGGCCGGATTAGACGGCATAAAAAACAAATTGCCCGTTATGCCCATTACGGAGGACAACATCTTCCACATGAGCCCGCAAGAGCGCCAAAAACGCGGCATAGAAACCTTGCCCGCTTATTTATACGAAGCCGTCAACCTGACCCGCCATTCCGCCTTAGTGCGCGAAACACTGGGCGAGCATACGTTTGAAAAATTTATTGCCAATAAAGACATTGAATGGGAAAACTACCGCACCCACGTTTCTAATTACGAAATTGAACGCTACCTGTCTGTTTTATAGGCAATCATTGACGGATTATTTTAACGCCGCTTCTTAAAAAAAGCGGCGTTTTTTTTACAGCTCCAAACGGCATAAAAAAGGGACCTTTCAGGTCCCTTGTGCAAAGTATAAAGTATCCGGCATTAGAGCGAATATCCGCTCCCGCCCGCGTTGGCCCACTTCCAAAAAGCGTCTTCAAACGCGTTCATATCGTTATAATAATACACACGTTTAAGGGCCTTCTCGGGCGAATACGGCTCGTAAATTTGGCGGCCTTTGGAATCTTTTTTCAAAAACCCGGTGGACGGGTCCCGCACCGCCTCCCCTTGCGAAAGCAGGCGCGTAAACTGCTCAAACTGCATCCGCTTAGACGGATAAGACGAATTACCCGGGTTGAGCAAAAAGCGCACCATGGTATAGGCTTGGAAATACCAATCCTGCGTTTGCCCGTTGGATTCCATCATATTGAGCGACCCTTCCCGCATAAACTGGTCAAACGGTAAAAAAGTGACCGTGCGCCCCGGTTTGCGCCGGGCCGGGCGCGGAGAATCCCACCCCAAAGACATCCGGCTGGATTTATCGCGCTGAAGGTTCAAATTCTTAAAATCCTGCGCCCACGGGCCGCCCTGCGTGCCGTTATAGGCTTGGTCTTCCATGAGTACCGCCAAGCCCTCGTCCAACCAGGCGGGCGTCATAATTTGGTGCGTATGGCGTTTATCAAAAAACTTTTGGGTAAAAATATGCACCAGTTCGTGCGTGAACATTTCTTTCAGCTCTTGCGTTTTTTGCGGCTCGTCATATACCACAATTTCCCCGCGGGTCGGGTACGCCAGGGCGCGGCTCCAGGGTTTGGCGTTCGGCTCGTATTTCAAGTACGATTGATAATCCTGATACACAAACACCCGCACCCGGTCCGACATCATCCACGGAATAAACCGTTTTAAGGTGTTGTACGCCTGTTCAAACACGTTGGACATATTGGCCGTACCACTGCCGAAATCCCGCTTTTGGGTATAAATGGTAAAGTTTTTGCTTTCGCTTAATTTCCATTCCACGCCCGGGCGGTAGACATTCGGGTTGAAGTGGCGGGCTTTGTTGGAAGGCACCGTGGCCGTTGTGTTTTTAGCGGCCGGCGGCGGAATTAAACGGCCGGAGTTTTCCTGCTTTTGTTTGGCCTGGCGGAGTATGCGCGCGGCGGCTTCCAATTCCGCATCGGCGGCTAAATCTTCGTCGCTGGGTTCTTCCTGCGGGCCGTCATCCGGGTCCGGCGCGGCGGTTTCCCCGGGCGGTAAAAGGGCGTTTTCTTTTTCTATTAATTTTTCCGTTTCCGTGGGTTTGGCCGACGGTTGCGCGGCTTGCTTTTTAGTGCCGGGAGCGGCCGCCGCCTTGCCCGCCGGAGCCGGCTTTTTACGGAGCGTATTATTTTTTTTGCCTTGGGTGCGGCGCGCCTTGCTGGCCGCTACCCGGTTGGCGGTTTTTGCGCTGAGCTTTTTAGTGGGCTGTACTTGCGTTTTTACCACCGCCGCCGGAGCATTTCCGCCCATATCTAACGGCATTTCCAACGTGGCATCCGCCGATGTTTTGGCGGACGCTTTGGCGGATGAGCCCGCGGTGCTTTGCGCGCGCACGGCCGTAGTGCCCACGGCCCGGGGGGCTTGCTTGGCTTGCCCGAGGGATTTTTTGAGTATATCAATATTAGACCCGGGGGCCGTTAATTGTTCGTTAGATACTTGAATAGACGAAGACACCGCTTCCGCAGGTGCGGAAACGGTGTTTTGGGCATAAACAAAGCCGGATAAGGCAAGTGCTACACTTAAAAAAATGCTCCGTTTCATAATCACTATCCTAAATTATAAAGAGCCGCCGTCACTGCCTATTACTTCAAAAACCATTTGCAACATATTTTCTCCGGCAGTTTTTCCGGTCATTTCTCCCCGGGGGTAGCCGTCCACTTCTCCGTTTTCCCCTTTTGTATCATACAACCAGGCACGCACCTGATACTGTTGCCCGTCTATTACGGACCGACAATCATAAAAGCGGTGTTTTTCCGTATCGCTGGTGCTGGTGCAAATGCCAGAGTTATTGTAGTCGTCACAATACATATAGGCGCCGCGGGCGTCCCCTTCAAAATCACTGCGGAACGTGGCTACGGATTTGGCCGCCCACAGAGAATTTACCTCCGCCATGCAGGAATCCGCCATAATCTGGGTGCTTACATTCCGGCGCGTTTGGCGCACCGTCATCGTGCGCGAAAGCGTGGCACGCAACAACATGGCAGACATCCCCGCTAACACAATCGTCACCAGTAAAACTTGCATCAACGCGGCACCTTTGTTATTTTTTAATATCA
The DNA here is from genome assembly GCA_900540405.1 of Candidatus Avelusimicrobium faecicola. Taxonomy (GTDB): domain Bacteria; phylum Elusimicrobiota; class Elusimicrobia; order Elusimicrobiales; family Elusimicrobiaceae; genus Avelusimicrobium; species Avelusimicrobium faecicola. Next base: position 9,091 of record UQFW01000021.1, read on the forward strand.
TACAAATCTCCTTTACAGCCCGTTAGGCAGTAAAAACGTTTCTTCTACAATATCATTGACCGTTTGGGTAGAATCTAATTCCACAATCAACGTCATATCAATCGCGCTGGCAACGCCGCTGTTGCCCACCCGCCGGAAGGACGGAGAGGCGTACCCTTCATATCGGGGCATATATTTTACATTGTTCAGCACGGTACTCCCATTGCGCAGGATTCTGCCGCCGCGCGTGGCCCCCGCGGGCTTCACGCCGGACGACTTAGAGCCTTTTTCAAACCTATAAGAAACGCACCCATTCCCGCCCCCGGGCTTGGTAATAGCTGCCCCGGATACGCTTTTATTATCGCACAGCTCAAATAACAGGCCCCCGGTGCTGGGGTCCGTACCCGCCCCCATATTAATATACGTTGCCGCGTTAATATCATTACGCAACGTGCGCAAAAAAAGGGATAAATTATTGCGCAGCATCACTTTACTGCGCCCAACCCCCGCCTCGCGCGAGGCCGCCGTGGTTAAAGAGGCCAACGCCACCCCAATTAACCCCACTACCATTACTGCCAACAGAACCTCTGTAAGTGTAAAACCTTTTCTGTTTTTCATAGCGCCCCCTATCTGGTTAAAGTGTACCCGTTGCAACGGATTTCAAAATGGATGGTTTTTCCGCTGGAAATATCTTGCGGTTGCACCCCATCTGCGGTATTGTAAACCCCCGTATTCCAGTTGGTGCTTAGCGGGCGTTCCCGCGCGGTTTTCGGCAATTTAGCGTTGACAATATCATTAGGATTTACCCGGTACACAAAACAGCTTTTGGAGCCGGTATCCCCGTTGCAATCATCTGCGGCATCCGAATCACAAATAAGCGGCAACAGGCACTTAATGTTATGCGTTCCGGAGGCAAGGGGCGTGGTGTCATCAACCGCCATGGTGCCGGAGTGCCCGCACAAGCCGTTTTGATAGGCCAGCGGCACTAAATCTTCATTTTCCGAATCTTTTTTGGTAAGCGTAAAATCGCGGGAAAACACATACGCCTGCAACTGCATGTGCGCTTTTTCTACCGCTAAAATCATTTCTTCGCGGATGTCCGGCCCGGAAGATTTACGCGAGGCTGATAACAACACCGCAAAAGAGCCGGTAGCCACTACGGCCAACAGCACCATGGCAATCAGCCCTTCCAACAACGTCACACCTTTTTTACTTTTCCAAAATTTCTTTATCATAAAGTATCCTTTAATCGTTGGAATTATCCGTCACCCGTAAAGCGTCATCCAAATAAATATAATATTTAACGCCGTTATAGTCTTTTACATACTTTTCACCGGCGGCTGTTTTAGTGGTTCCCATCGCCACCGCATACGGGCGACCATGGCAGTTGGCGTTGTTATCTAAACACGAATAAAAAGTATACGGCAATTCGGAATATTCTGACCCGCTTAAATACCCGCAGGCAAACAACTGCATAATATTTTCCCTCTTTCCGCGGCCCGGAACCCCGCTGGAACTCAAATCGTTGCAGGCAGGAGGAACGGCCCCCAACGCGGTTCCGGTGAAATTCCCGATAATTTGAACCCCTTTGGTGTTTTGGTAATAACTGCGGATTGCTTCGGACAAGCGTTTTACGCCTTCTTTAGCCAAGTTATTGCGTTGGTCAAAACGGATAGAATTATACGCCGGAATTGCAAAGCTAAGGATTACGGCAATAATCAGCAGTACGGCCAAAATTTCCATAAGCGTAAAGCCTTTTTGGCTTTGCGCGCAGGAACGGAGATTAAAATAAGATAAATATTTTTTCATAAAATATCCTTTTTGCTAGGCCCCAGTTGTGCCGCCCGTACCACTCCAAGTGGAGGAAATTTCGCTCCAACTGTCATTGGCCGCGTTGTAGCAGGCTTTATAGCCCTGATACTTGCCCAGTTTGCTATTTACACCCTCAAAACAGGCGGATTCATCACCGGACAAGGTAAATTCGAAATAGCCGTTAAAGCCCAACGCATCCACATATCCGTTAGCCACCAAACAGCTGGCCGGCCACTGGCCACTGGGGTCGGAGGCAAAACCGCGGGCACAAACTGGAGTGCCGTCTACAAAAGAGGTACCAGTAGTGCCTTGGACCCTATCATCAATACGGTTGCTATCAAACCGAATGCTCGGGTAATCAATATGCGCCCGATAATTTCCCATGGCCAACGATTGCGTGACCGCGCGCGCCTGTGCCACCCGGGTTTGGGCGGTGCTGTTGCGGTAGCTCACCGTGGCAAACAAAGCCAAAATACCGATAATGGCGGCCGCTATCAGTAATTCCAACAGGGTAAAACCCGCTTGTTTACAATATAGATGCTTCATATAAAAATCCTCTATAAAATTTAAGCTCTATTAAGTATTGCGGAAAATTGCCAATTTGTCAATTACCGCGTGACCACTTTGTCTGTGCCGTTATTAAAATATTTTAAGGTTTCCGTACCCATATTATCAATACAAACTTTATACGGCACAGGTAATTTCTCCACGGGAGTCCGATACATACACACATCGCAATTTGTTTCTTCTATGGTATATTCATAGGAATTCATAGAATCTTTTACAGTGGCTTTAGTATACCCGTTGCGTCGCATACATTCATGGGGATACTTTTGGCACCCGGCTTTATTAAGCGTTTTGTGTTCCGCAGAAACCCCTTCGTCCTGATTTAGATACATGTCTTCCGGCGTGGTGACCTTGGGGCAACTATATCCCCCAAACATTTGTTGCACATTACGCAAGGCGGAAGAAAGCTCTATCAGTTTCCCCTCCGCGGCCATAAATTTATTGCGTTCCATGCTCCGTTTATAAGCCGGCACGGCAAATGCCGCCACCGTGACGGCAATTACCACCACAATCATCACTTCAATCAGTGTAAAACCTTTCTTCATACAACCCTCCTAGTTGCCGCCGATTTGGGACAGTTTGAAAATAGGCAAGAAGATAGAGGCCACAATAATACCAATTAGCGCACCTACGCCGCAGATTAAGATAGGGTCAATAACCGCGGAGAAACGCGCAATAAACTGGTCTACTTGGTCGGCATAGAATTTAGAAAGCGTACCGATAATAGAAGGCAATTTACCGGATTCTTCACCCATGAGCATCATTTCCGTCATCAGCCCGGGGAAAATGCCCGTAGAGCGGAACGATTCGGAAATAGACTGCCCGGCCGCCACTTCCGCACGCACTTGTTTTAAGGCCCCTTGAATGATTACGTTGGTATCAAAAGATTCTTCCAATACCGCAATAGCATTCAAAATGGTCACGCCGGATTGCAACAGCGTAGACATGGTGGAAAGCATACGGTCGTAATAAATATTTTTCAAGAAATTACCAAAAAGCGGCATGGATAACAAAAATGCGTGCCAGCGTTTTTTACCTTCCGGGGTTTTAATGTAAAACTTAAACCCGACGAAAGAGGCAATCAAAATGAAAATAAGCAGAATACCGTGGTTAATTAAAAAGCTGGACACCGCCAATACCATAACCGTAATGGTAGGGAGTTCAATGTTAAAGTCCTTAAAAATTTGGGCGAAGGTAGGTACAATCCCCAAAATAAAGTACACCAACACACCGATAGACGCCGTACCCAAGATGAACGGATAGGTGACTGCCGTAATAATTTTGCTTTTCATACCTTCCTGCGTTTTGGTGTATTTAGCCACCTGCATTAAGGTATCGGCCAACTGGCCGCCCACTTCACCCGCTTGTACCAAAGACAGCCAAATGGTGGAAAACGTGCGTTTGTGGCGGGAAAGCGCCGTATGTAGCGAACTACCGCCGGAAATATCTTTGGCTACTTGCGTAAGCACGGTACCCAACATGGGGTTAGAAGCGTATTCCCCCAACAGGGAAATAGCCCGCACCAACGGCACACCGCCGGCAATAAGGGTGGAAAGCTGTTCGGCAAAGAAAGCCAAAACGTGCCCGGGCACTTTACCCGTTTTTTTAGGGCCGCTGGCGCCGCCGAACAGACTGGCGCCGCCCCCCTCTTTTACGTCCACCACAATATACCCTTTGTTTTGCAGGGCGAAAACAACTTTTTCCCGGCTGTCGGCTTCCACACTGCCGCGCAGTTTTTTGCCGTTCATGTCCTGTACTTCATAAGTGAATTTTGCCATAATAAAAAACCCTCATTAATTTTATTATATTGGTTATTCGTCCGACGTTGTTGCTGCTAAAATTTCGTCCACGGTGGTTAAACCGCGCACCACTTTGTGCCAACCGCTCGCACGCAGGTTGAGCATTCCGGAGCGGTCCGCCGCTTGTTTAAGTGCCACCAAATCCTGCGTTTTGTAAATAATGGTGCGCATTTCCTGGGTCATGCGGTATACTTCGTAAATGGCGCGGCGGCCCATATACCCGGTGCCGAAGCACTTGGGGCAACCGACCGACTTAAAAAATGTCCAGCTGTTTTGGTCCTTCGGGTTCAAGTGCCCTTCTTTAATAATTTGGGCCAAAACGTTTCCGTCCGGCATGTGCGGCACTTTGCAGTACGGGCACAACACGCGGATTAAGCGCTGCGCCGCCACCAACGCCAAAGAGCTGGCCAGCAGGAACGGCTCCATCCCCATATCAATCAAACGGGGAATAGCACCCAACGCTTCGTTGGTGTGCAGGGTGGAAAGCACCAAGTGACCGGTTAAAGCGGCTTTTAAGCACGCTTCCGCAGTTTCCGTATCGCGGACTTCCCCCACCAGAATAACGTCCGGGTCCTGACGCAAGAACGAGCGGAGCCCGGCCGCAAAGGTAAGCCCGATGGAGGCTTTTACCTGTACCTGGCTGATACCGGCCAGTTTGTATTCCACCGGGTCTTCCAACGTCATAAAGTTTAATTCCGGCGTACGAATGGTGGTCAATACCGCGTTTAACGTGGTAGATTTACCGGAACCGGTAGGACCCGTCAAAAAGATTAATCCGTGCGGCAAGTTGGCCGCTTCCATAAACAAGCGTTTCTGTTCCGGCTCAAAGCCCAGCTTGTCTACGTTCATTTCCCCGGTGCCTTTATCCAAAATACGAAGCACCAGTTTTTCGCCGAATACCGCCGGGCAGACAGACACACGAACCTCAATTTTGCGGTTTTGGAATTGGATACCAAAACTGCCGTCCTGCGGCAACCGTTTTTCGGCAATATCCAATTTAGACAAAATTTTAATACGGGAAATAATAGCCGCGATAGCATCTTTAGACGGTGGGGTGCGTTCATACAAAGAACCGTCAATACGGAAACGCAAGCTGACGCGCTCGTCAAACATTTCCAAGTGAATATCGGAGGTACGCTCCGTAATGGCTTGGCGCAAAATAGCGTTTACAATTTTAACATATTGGGAAGTGTTGGGGCGGACGCGGTCCAAATCCAAATAGCCGGAGTTCAAATCGTCGTCGTCATCTTCCTCCACATCGGCATCAGCCGGTTTGTTGGAGGCATCATTAATAACTTCTTCCAACAAGTCTTTATTGGAATAAAACGAATCAATAACACTTAACAGCTGGCTTTTGCTGGCGATGAACGGCTGTACCTGCTTGCCGGACATCATTTTGATATTTTCAATTAAAAATACGTTCGTCGGGTCATAGAGCGCAATAGCCAGCTCGTTATCTTCCACGAACAGCGGAAGGACCATATTTTCACGCGCAAATTTTTCCGGGATAATATCCTGCAATTTTTGCTCTTTTTCCGGGTTCAAAATGCCGTTTTCTTTGGAAGCGTAGGGAATTGCAAAATGTTTGGAAAGCCCAATCGTCACTTGGTTTTCACTTGCGAAACCGAACTTAACAATGGCATCCGCCAACGGCACATTACTCTGGCGAGAATAAAGCTCCGCGCTTTTGAGTTGCTTGTCGTTAATGATGCCTCTTTCTATTAAAATTTCGCCTAACTGTTTTGCCATTTCCTAATCCCCCGCGGGGTTTTCCCGCTGTGTATTGTCGTTAAACTCCCGCCCCCGCCATAAAAGCGGGGACGGGATAAAAAGCTCTTTTTTACTCGGCCAGAATGGTCGGTGTAATAAAGATTACTAAGTCCGTAGTGGATTTGGTCTTTTCCTTGCTGGTAAAGAGCCAACCCAATATCGGGATATCACCCAAAAGCGGTACTTTGCGGGTGGAATCCGTTTCGCGGGAGCTAAGCAAGCCCCCAATTACCACGGTTTGACCGTTTTTCACACGCACCAGGGTAGATACGGCGCGGGTGGTGGGGTCTTTCGTGTTGCCGATACCGTCAGCCAAATCGGAATAAGACGGCTGGACGTACAGGGTCACATAGCCTTCGCGGTTTACCTGCGGGGTCACTTGCATCGTCAACCCCACGTTGGCTCTTTCGGAGCTTTCGGATTGATAATCCCCGCTGCTGCCGGAAGAAGTGGTAAAACCTACGGTAGCTTGGGTGGTGGTCATAATGGTAGCCGTTTTGTTGTTGACGGTCACCACTTTCGGTTTACCCAAGTATTTGGCTTCACCGCGGGTCAGCAGGCTTCTAAGCACCACTTTGAAAGCGGAGAAGTCCAACAAGCCGCCTTCATCTTCCTGGTCGCCGGAACCGGAGCCGGAACCAGAACCGGAGCCGGAGCCAGAGCCGGAACCACCGTTATTGAGGGAGTCTTTGCTCGGGAAAATCCAGCCCCAACCATGCACGCCTTTACCGCGGATGTAATCTTCGGTCACTTGGCGTTTCGGGCCGGTAAAGGTGACTAAAGAACCGTCACTGCCGCCGTATTCAAAGCCAATGTTCAGGCCGCTGGTTTTGTTGACTTCCACAATTTGCGCTTCAATCAAAATTTGAGGAGGACGAACATCCAATTCCGCCAAAATGTTTTCCACTTGCGGGAAAACTTCCGCCACGTCCGTAATAATTAACTTATTGGTGCGCGGGTCCACGGCGATACGGCCCACCGGGGAAAGCATGCTCTTGATAATAGAGATAATTTCCGCCTGGCCGGAATAGGCATCCTGACCGGAACTGCCGGTGCCGGTGTCCTGCGAAATATTGTTGGACGAGCTGTAATTGCTCATGTTGCTACCGCTGGAAATTTGCGGCAGAACGCTTTGCTTTTCACTGCTGGCAGAACCCATGCCCTGCAAAGAAATATAGCTGAGCGTGTAGATTTTGGTAATGGTATCCGGCGCGTCGTTAGAGCGTTTGGTGACCACATAGCTTTCGCTCTTGCCGATGCGCTGGTAGGTTAACCCGTGTACGCGCAACAACGTATCCAACGCTTCCCGCACAGTCACTTTAGTCAAAGAGGCCGTCACTTTTTTATTGGCGAATTCTTCGCTCATAATAAAGTTAATGCGGGCCTGCGTGGTAATGCTGTTCAAGAACGCCGATATCGGCACGTTGGATACTCTGATAGACACGGTGCGGTCTAACGGAGAAGCCTGTTCGGCTGTCTTGTACAAATCGGGTTCCCCGGTCATTTTGACCGTCTCTTCCGCCGTCAGCGTGACGGTGTCATCGCTAGGGAGAGACTGCCGGGCTTGCTGCGCGCTAACAGACGTAGCCAAACCCATGGCCAAAACCAAAGCCAGAAAACCTTCTAAACGATTTTTCATCTATCCTCCTAATTTGCTTTTTGTAAATTACTAAATTACTGCAACTACTTTAACTGAACTTTCTTCTTAAATTTATGGCCTTTATACAAGAATACCACTTCTTCGTTGCGTACGTCTACAATTTTTGCACCCTTGTAAACTTTACCAACCGTGTATATCTTATCGCCGATAAACACTTCCTTGCCAATAATACCGCCTATGCGGATTTTATTGCGGACCTCAATGGTGGGGTCTTTAATGCGCGCAAGTTCCAACTGGCGGCGCCGTTCGGCTTCTTCGCGTTTGCGGCGTTCTTCGGCCAATTTGCGTTGGCGCTCCGCTTCCAAAGCGGCCAAGCGCTGGCGCTCGCGGTATTGTAATAGCAAGAAATCATCCGGGGACAGGGTGGGGTCCCGCTGGTTTTTGGGATTATACACAATTTTATTTTGGTTTTCTTTCGCGGCTTTTTCGGCCACATCATCCCGTTGGGTGACAAACCCTTCCCCGTTTTCATCCACACTGGCCGGCATGGCAGGCGCCGGAGGAACCCCCTGCGCGTGTGCCGCCCCCATGGCGAATACGGTTAAAAAGCTAATAACCAGAATTTTATTCTTCATCATTAATTACCCCCCTGGTCTTTGAACAATTTAGGCGCCAGTTTTTCTTTGGGGAACAAGGTATTAACCTTTAATTTAATTTTATTTTGGCCCAACATATTGCTTTCGTTGAGTTTTTCCAAAGAAAATTCGGAAATACGCAAATATTCCGGCCGGTTTTCCACCGAGGCAATCAACTGGGCAAATTCCAACCAAGAAGCATTGCTGGCCACCTCTAAATTCGCCAACGTATAGTTGGGGTTCGTGGTGTTTTCCGCTTGCGTGCCGGAAAATTTAGGCGTCAATTTGGCTTGTGCAAACACATCCAAAATTTGCGTCATTAACCATTCGCTTTTAGAGGCCGTATCCGGGAAGCGCGGCTCCAACTCCAGCAAGCGTTTTTTGCTGGCCATATATTCCTGCTCGTTGGTTTGTTGGGAGCGGATGGCGTCCATTTGCCCGCGGTAATTATTAATTTTTTGTTGGAACGAGTTGTTAAAATAGCGGAACACCAAAAATATCGCTATAATTACCACCAACTGTTTGGCAAACAATTTTACGTTGCCTTCTTGCAACACTAACTGCATATCCTTAAAGCCTTTTTCTATGGAGGCTTTTATTTTATTCACTTGTGCATTAGCGGACATATTTTTCCTCCTCTTTGCCACATTCCAGCGAGAAGGTGGTTTCGTTAGATGCTTTTTTAGCGGTAGCATCCTTGGCGCGGGGCTTGTCAAAATTATCGTCCGATTCATCCTGCACGGAGACATCCTGATACGAAATTTGCGCTTCCTGCCCGCAAATAGAGCTTATTAAAGGCATTTCCATCAAGGCGCGGCGGTATTTATCGCCCAAAGCCAAATCGGCCTGGCCGTCCCCGCCCGATTTAATGGAGCCGGTTATCTTAAAAGAGCGGGTTTTGCCGGATTCCGCCGGGAATTTATCTTTATATTCCATTTTGGTAATCCATACTTCCGCCGGGATAGCATCCACAAATTCCACCAATAAGGGCGTAATCGGGTTGCTTTTTAAGAACTTTTCCAGGTTGGAGTTTTGGCTCTTAATCTGCGACAAGTTATTAGAAATTTGAGAAGCCGTTAAGCCTTCAAAATCTTTCACCGGGTTGGCGTTAGTGGCTTTGACATGTTTAAGCTGGGATTCCGTCTTCTGCACGCCGAAATACCCTTTTACAATCATAATCAGAAATACGGCCACTACTAATACCGCAATTTTCCACGCCATAAGCGCCGCGTTAAATTCGTAATCGCTCAACCGGGAGCCTTTTACAAAGTCCAAATCCGGGGCTTTGGAATCATAGAATTTGCCACTGGCCCCAATAGCGGATACTTCCCCCGCCGATTTGGTTTCAATGCCGTACACTTCCGTTAAATTCCATTTGCGTACCGGTTTTTTGGAATCGGCTTCCAGCGCGGTAATCCAGTTGTCTACATCGTGCCCCACGATAACCGCTTCTTCAAAGGGGTCTTTTTCCAACTGTTTGGCAATAAATTCCGTGCAGTTGGTAATTTCAAAGCGGCGGCGTTCGGCCGGTAAAGAGCCGGATATTTCCACCTCGCGCAACAGCACGGGCGCGCCTTCGTTCAAAAAGACGAAACTGGCCAAATCTTTCCCGAAGAAAGAATAAATGCGGCCCCCGTTGCCAATGGCTTCTTTATCGCTGGCGTCAAACGCGCGGCTTAAAGACAAGACGGACGGCTCCACCGATACCAGTTCCAACCCCGCCGAGCGCAAGCCTTTGGATAAGCGTTCCAAAATGACTTTGCTGGTCATGGCAAAAACCACGCCCATCTTTTTTTGCTTAGTGGCGGCAGTTTCAAACTCGTACACATGGTACGCGTATTCGCCTTTTTCAAACGGGAAATGGATATATTTACGCGCTTGTAAAGGGATACTGGTTTTCCAGTTTTTGCGTTCAATAACCGTAGGAATTACAAAGTGGCGCAACAAACAAAACGGCGAGGCCAAGCTGACCACCACTTTGTTGGTTTTCCATTTTTTGCGGCTGGCCACTTTGGTTAAAGATTCCAGCCAGTTATCCATTTGGAAATACGTTTCGTTCAAATCCAACGGTTTAAGTTGGGTGCGGTCCACATCACTTACCGGCACGCGCAGGAGGGATTCCAAAACAGTCCCGCCGTCCTTTTGGGAGGTCTGCGCAATATACATCTCGTCCAGGCCGATATAAAGGCCCAGGCAATCCGGGTGGGCCTTCATATTTTTGCCTATCAGTGTTTCCGCAAGTTTAGAATTTGCAAGGTTAAAATTTGCCATGTCTAAAAATCCTTATTGTTGGGCGGATGATGCGTCGTACTGGTCGTACGGCATATCATACGGGTTATTATTAGCGGTGGTTCCATACGGGTCGGCCGCGGTACCGGCTACGGGTGCAGCATCATACGGATTGGCCGTAGTGGTAGTTTCCGGCGCGCCGTAAGCGCTGGGGTCCGTGGGCATAGGCGCGGCAGACGCATCATCCAACGCACCGGCCGGCAACGTTTCTTCGTAAATATTTACGGTAGATTTGTTGGTCGGGCCCGTGACGTTTACCGTATCGGTCGTTTGCGCCACCGGTTCTTCGGCTTTTTCCACTTTGGGTGCCATCATTACACGGCCGGGTTTCGTCCACAAGCGGGCCGTTTTGTAATTGCATTTGGTGCAGAGCGATTTTTCATCGGCCACGGCGGCTTTTTGGGTACCGCATTTTACGGTGATACGTCTTCTCAAAGTTTTCTTTTCACCGGTGGAATCCGTGACGGTCAACACCAACGTATATTTACCACATTCCAGTTCCGGCCCGATAATCCCTTTGCGGGCGTTCCACAAAATTTGGTGGTAAACCGGCGCAAAGCCTTCCAGCTGGCGCACCACATAGTATTTGCCGTCTTTGGCGTGTTGCACTACTTGGAACGTCCAGTTAGACACAGGGTTTACCGTTTCAATCACGGAGAAATCCACCGCGAACGCTTCCCCTTTGGAGGGGTCAATTTCGTTAGAAACCGGCACTACCGCCATGCTGAGCAGCGGCTGTTTGGAAATTTGGTTCGCCTGCGCAATAGCGCTGGGCAAATCGGAATCAAAATCAAACACAATGGAAAGCCCTTCCAAATTGGCAAATTGGGCCGGGGGTTCCTGGTCATACAAGCCCATATTGTAGCCGATTTTGCCGGAAGAAATACCTTTGTGTACAAAGTAAGAGTTCAGGGCCATCGCTTGGCGGATACCGCCCAAAGTGACGTCATCCGTATACGAGCCGGCCGGCAAAATAATATAGCTGGCACCTTGGGTCAACGCCATCAAGGAATAAATATCGTCCAACAACGGTTGGGCAGACAAGTTAAAGCGGGTCCCTTGGAAAATCACATCTCCGTCAATATCAATGGCATCCGGCAAGTCATTGCGGAAATAAATGCGCACCCCTTTGGTATTGCGGATACGTTCAATTACAGCGGCTTTCATGCTGTCCAGTTTTTGCTGGCTGTACAGTTCGCGCGCTTTCAAAGCGTCCGGAGAAACTAAATCCGTATAAGTAGAGTTGGAAGATTGAGCCGTTGCGGCGGTTGCGGCGTCGTCTTCATCTTCGTCATCTTGGGCAACGGCAACAGGCGCGGCGGCCAGCGTTTGGGCGGCGTCGTTAGCCGTATTTTGTGCAACGGCTTGCGTTTCTTCCGCGGCGGTTTGGGCGGAGGCTTGCGTTTCTTCCGCAACAGTTTGGGCGGAGGCTTGCGCATCTTCTACCGCGGCGGTGGCATCTTCGCGCACTTGGGCCGCATCCTGCTTGGCTTGCGCTTTAGCGGCGTTTACTTCGTCCTTGGTTTGCTGGGCAATCGCCTTGGCATCTTCCGCGGCCGCTTGGGAATCCTCCGCCACGGCATTGGCTACCGTGCGGGCTTCCAAACTGGCTTCCGTGATGTCGTCTGCGGCGGCAGTACGTTGCAACAGCATATCCTGCTGTGCTTGGGCTTCGGCGGCGGTTTGCGCATCAGAAAGACGTTTTACTTCCCCTTCCTTAAAAGCCACGTCCACTTCCACCGGGTTTTGGATACCGCCAACACGGTTATGAATCATGTTGACGTATTTATTGGCCTCGGCCACCTGTTTACGGTTGCCGGAAAGCAGTACGTCAATAAAATACTCCATGGCTTCGTCGTTCTTTTCCTGCTCAAACAACGCTTTACCCTTTTCCAGTTGTTTTTCCGGCGAAGTAGCCGCAAACAACGGCGCATTATCACCCACGAGTGATAAGAACATAAAAGCAGCAACCAAAGTTGCACTTAAATATTTGTTTATTTTTATCATAGATTCACTTGCCCTTGTAATAAAGGTATCCTTTTTTTGTACACATTTACAACATAACAGATAATAGAATTATAGCAATTTAGCGGCGTTTGTAAAGTTATTTTTTATTCTCTCCCAGCCGCCGGACCCTAAAAAGCTATTTTTTACCCAGGGCCGCCAAGCGTTTGGTAGCCGTGGGGTTTTCCGGGTAATAGAACAACGCGCTTTTTAAGTAATAGACGGCATCCTGCGTTTGTTCCGCCCGGTACAGCAAGGAAGACAACGCCAAATTGGCCGATAAATCTTCCGGGTGTTCTTTCAGTACGCCTTCCAACAATTCCTTGGATTTTAAGGCATTCCCCGCCTGGTTGAAATACAACGCCAACAAAACGGGGCCGTTGGTATCGTTTGGAAAATCTTTTATATACGCTTCAATATCCGTGCGCAATTTGCGCCGGCCGGAAACGGATTGGCTCCAATAATTAGCCGCCTTAACATGCAAATCCTGTATTCTTTGCGCCTGGGCGGCAATAGGGGGCAGGGTCTCCTGCGTTTTTTTGTAGAGCCGTTTTAGGTTCTGCAATAACGTGCGGTCCAGCGTATCGGCCGTCAGCCCGCGCTTATATAAATTTTTGGCAAATTCCGTTTCGTCCCGCTTTACATAAATATCGCCCAGCGTAGTCCACAATTCCGCCGCATACGGGAACAAGTGTACCCCGCGGTCTAATAATTTCAAGTTATCGTCGTTGGCATAAATGACATCTTGGCGGATAAGGGAGCCCAACATCACATACGCGCGCAAATTAAACGGACTTAATTTTAAGTGTTCCGTTAAATAGCG
>UQFW01000022.1 GCA_900540405.1 Candidatus Avelusimicrobium faecicola
CGGCATGCGCCCCTCAAACGCACGCGTATACCAATTCCGCCACCTGCGCGAAAATCTTTTACAACGAGGGAATGTCAATCTCTACCTTTTTATTTTAGCAAATAACGCCGCCAAAAGCAAGCCGGCACGCCTTAAAAAAAGCCCCTTGTTTAAGGGGCTCTTAAAAGTTATTTAGCCGGAGTAGCCGGGGTGGCCGGAGCCGTAGCCGCGGCGGGGATTTGCACCCGGTCCATCACGGACGAAGTGGCTTTTTTGTTAGAGGCCATCGTGAGCGCAATAGAGGTGCAGAACAACAGCACCGCCAAAGCGGCCGTAAGTTTATTAATAAAGTTAAAAGCAGTGGGGCTGGCAAAGATGTTATCCGCGCCGGAGGCACCGAAAATACCCGCGGCGGAGCCTTTCCCGCTTTGGAGCAAAACCAACAAAATCAACAAAATGCACGCAATATAATGGACAATCGTAATAAGTGTTTGCATGAGTGTAAAAAATCTCCTATAAAAATAACACTATTATTATAGCACTTTTTACGGCTTTGTGGGCCGCCATTTTTATAAAAGTACGATAAATGGCGGGCAAAAACAGACCGGGCCCAAACAACAGGCCCGGTTTGTGTTAGTAAATTCTATTTTCCAAAAAGCTTTCCGTGTTTATTTGGCTAACGCCACTAAACCCGGCAACTCCTTTTTGTAAAAAATAGACCGGGCCTAAACGACAGGCCCGGTTTGTGGATATAAATTCTATTTTCCAAAAAGGCTTCCGTGTTTATTTGGCTAACGCCACTAAACCCGGAAGTTCCTTCCTGGACTAAATAACACCCCGCCGCTTACGCGACGGGGTGTTTGTGTCAGTAAACTTATTTAGCCAAAGCTACAAGTCCAGGAAGTTCCTTTCCTTCCACAAATTCCATGCTGGCGCCGCCGCCGGTGGAAACGTGGGAAAGTTCTTTCTGGTTGAATTTGCCTTTCTTCAGCACGTTTACGCTGTCACCGCCGCCGATAATGGTGGTAGCACCGGCTTTGGTAGCGTCAATCATGGCTTGGGCAACGGCAAAGCTGCCTTTGGCAAAATTCGGGAATTCAAACACGCCCATAGGCCCGTTCCAGAAAATGGTTTTGCATTGGAGCAAGGCTTCGCGGAACGCGGCTACGGTTTTGGGGCCGATATCCAACCCCATTAAATCGGCCGGAATGTTGATGTTATCAACGGCCACCGGTTCGGTGGTTTCGGCAAATTCTTTACCGCAAACGTGGTCCACCGGCAACAAGATTTTAACGCCTTTTTCGGCCGCTTTGGCCAAAACGGCTTTGGCTTCGGTTTCTTTTTCGGCATCAAAAAGGGATTTGCCGATTTCGTGCCCTTGCACTTTTAAGAACGTGTAAGCCATACCGCCGCCAATGACGAGTACGTTTACTTTGTCCATCAAGTTGTTTAAGAGCATAATTTTGTCGGACACTTTCGCCCCGCCAACCACAGCGGCAAACGGACGGGCCGGGTTTTCCAACGCTTTGCCTAAAAATTCAACTTCTTTTTGCACCAAGAAACCCGCGCAGCCGGGCAAATAGTCGGCAATGGCGCTGGTGGAAGCGTGGGCGCGGTGAACCGTACCAAAGGCTTCCTGCACAAAAATTTCGCCGTGTTTAGCCAGTTGTTTGGCAAATTCGGCATCGTTCTTTTCTTCTTCCGGGTGATAGCGGAGGTTTTCCAACAAGGCAATTTCGCCGTTTTTGGTTTCGGCCACTACTTTATCAGCTTCCGGGCCTACGCAATCCTTGGCAAAATGCACCGGCACGCCAAACAGTTTTTCCACTTCGGCGGCCACGGGAGCCAAGCTAAATTCCGGTACTACTTTGCCTTTCGGGCGGCCCAAGTGGGCAATCAGCACGATGCGGCAGTTGTTTTCCAACAAATATTTAATGGTTTTTTCGGTAGCAACAATGCGTTTGTTGTTGTCTACTTTACCGTCTTTGAGCGGTACGTTGTAATCTACACGCACCAATACTTTTTTGTTTTTCAGGTCCATATCCTGAATTTTTTTAATGCTGTCAAAATTCATACTTTTGCGGCTCCTTATAATTTTATCCGCGGGTTTTTACAAACCCGCTACTACTTACCTATTTATTTTACAAAATTTAGCGGCCGTAAGTTAACGGCGGCGGCTTTTGCCCAGCGCTTTCAAAATTTCCCAATACAGCCAAACCAGCGTGACAAGCAGGCCGAACCCGGCGTACCACTCCATATATTTGGGGGCCACATATTTGCTGGTCATTTCATCAATAAAGTTGAAATCCAGCACCAAATTGGCCGCCGCTACGATGCAAATAACCAGGTTAATCCCAATAGCAAGGCGGGACGAGCCCGTCAAAAAATCCATATTTACGCCACACAGCATAAGTACCAGACACACCAAATAAAACAGGGCAACGCCGCAGGTGGCGCCTAAAACGCCGATTATAAACCCGGCGGTCGGGCGGATAATTTTGGTTTTGTATAGCGTAAGCATTACCAAAAATACGGCTAACGTCACCGAAACGGCCTGCAACACAATGCCGGGAAATTCTTTATTAAAGAATAACGAAACAACCCCCAAGCATAACCCTTCCGCAAGCGCATAAACCGGTGCTAAAAACGGTGCGGAGCGCGGTTTAAGGCTGATAAACAGGCCCAGCAACCCCCCGACAATCATAATAATCCACAGGGCTTTATCCATTAAAAACGGATTTTGCCACCCGAACCACGCGCCGAGTACGCAAATAAATAACAAGAAAAAAGATTTGTTAATAGTGCCTTGCAACGTCATGGGTTGCACGGCGCGGGCACTGTTTTGGGCGCGTTCAAATGCTTCTGCATTAAATACAGGGTTTGAAGCCATTTTTCCCCCTCCTAAATTAATTTTTTATATTTTATAAAAATATAAAGCAGTTTGGGGATTTATTTAAGATGAATAAATAAAAAACAGCTCCCGGCGTTTGCGGGGAGCTGTTGGATAGTACAAAACAGGCTATTTTAACAAATTGCCGGCCAGCGCATTGGAAATGCGTTTCATATTTCCGGCAAATTTTACAAAATCACCTTTAGGGTTTACATTAAAGGTGTAAACGTACAAGTGTTGGCCGTTTGCGTTATAAGCATTGAGGAATTTGCCCGCTTGTTTGTTTTCGGAATACGCCCCTTTAACAAAAGTGCCCAAATCCACTCTTATCTTAAAAGAATCCGTGCCGGCCATATCCGCTTCCAAAGAAGCATTTTTGTCCAACATGATATCCGCTTTGGTTTTGTCCGCATTAAAACCAATCAGCGCGCCTTTGGCTTTTACGCCGTTTACCCACACCGTCACAACGCGCACTTTCTTTTCAACCGCGTTGTTTATGCGGTTTTGCATAACATCATACGCAGGCCGTTTGGGAGCTTGTACTTTAGCTTTTTTTACAGGGGGATTAGTTCCTGCGTTTACCGCTACGGCTAAAAGCAACGCGCAAAACGTGACAAATTTTTTCATAATATTCTCCTTAAAATGAATGTATATCTATATTATAGAAAATAACATTTATATTTCAACAGGACAAAAGACCTATTTTTTTCAGGGCCTTTAGACCTATCCCCCCGTTTGACGGAAACTGATTATGGTTTTTCCCCGCCCCGGGTATGCGCACCCTTGGAAAATGAAAAGCACCCGCCGGGTTGGGGCAGGTGCTTTTTATTTATTTGCGTACTCATTAAATTACAGGTCTTTTTGGTCCGTAATGGCGTGTTTAACAATACGGCTCCACGCGGCGGGGTCTTCTTTCCCAATAACGGCTTTCATACCGTCAAAAGCCGCACGGTCCAGCGCTTCAAAAGACTGTTTGCTATTCCCCCAAGATTGCCCTAACAGCAACGAGGTAGCGCCGTGTTTTTGGCTAGAGCCCACCAAAAAGCCGTTGCAGGCTTCCGGGGAGGCAAAGTTATAAGCCAGAAGGCTCTTTTTATCTTTAGCCACATGCCCGGCAGATTTTATGGCCCCTCTGTTTTTGACCGTTATGCTGCCCAATCCTCTTGAAAAGCAAGCCGCTCTGGTGGCCGTTATTTTAGCGGGCACCGCATTGACGTTTCCGTCCAACGGGAAAAACAAGCTGACTACTTGGTTGAGGCCCCCAACGGTTGAGGCTAAATTTTTGTTTTGCGGGTCTAATTTAATTAACGTATAACTTTGCATGCCCACGCTAAACACATCAGCCGCACTTACTTTAGCCCCATTAACAGAAAAAACAGGGTCTGTGACAAAGCCATAACTGCCGCGCAGTAAAAGCCAGTTTTTGTCAATTCTAACAGCTAACGTGGATATAGCATGTTTGGTGGTTTTGCCGGAGTTTACATCCAGCATTTTACCGCTCACATAGATATTAAAAGTGCTTTTGCGCAGGTTAGCCAAACTGCGGGAAACCGCCGCCGTTTTTTGGGACAGCGTTTTATTTATAGCAGCTTTAGTCACGGGCTTTTTGCTTTGCGCAGTAGCTGTTTCAGCCAAAGCCGGCATGGCCGTTAAAGCCACTACTAAAGAACTCAAAAGAATTTTATTCATAATTTCCTCCTTAGAAGAATATACTGATATTGTAAACCTTTTAATAGTAAATTTCAAGTATTTTTTCAAAAAATTACTGGCGGAACTCCACTTTTGGGACACCATAATAAAAAGCACCCGCCGGGCTTATAGTTGGGCCGCCGCCGTAATGCCGGAAGGGCCGGGCATAAGTTTTAAGGCCAACGCGGCTTTTTCTGCCGTAATAAAACTTTTAGCGGTAGGAAAGAGCTTCTTAAAACCGTTTTTCAAAGCCGGGGTGCGCACCGGCATAGGGAATTGGTAATAATCCGTACCGGCAATTTTAACGTGTTTGAATACATTTAAGTTCTTAGTGATGGCTTCATCCCCGTTATGGCTGTATTGGTAGGCAAAACTTTCTTCCTGCCCGGCGGTGTTAAACTGGGAGAGATTAACTCTGAACGTGAACCAATCGCGCAGGGCGTTTTTTTGCATTTTCTTAAAACAATCGTTTTTGAACGCCACATTGACCGTACCCAAGCCGTCTTTTTCGTGATAATCCATCAAAAGGACACTGCAAGTGTAGCTTTCGTTATGGGATTTAGAGGTACCGTCCAACATTTCGTAATCATTCCACCACATAATTTGAGCATGCGCTTTGGTTTTTGAGGGAATAGCGGCAAACGCTTTTTTGGCCGCGGCTTTTTGGCGGGCTACTTTTTTATCAAACCCTTTTTTCCAATCCATATAAGAATTATTTTTTTTATTATTTTCAGACCATTGGGAAAACGTGGATTGGGTCGTCGGTCTGTACGGTTGGGCCGCGGCAACCCCCGTCAAAACACACAACATCAAAACACCGGTTAAAAGTTTATTCATATAATCTCCTGTTTTGTTTCTCTATTATATTTTATACAACTATTTGCTTTTTTTCCAGTGCAGTTTGGCTCTATCCCTGCCCGGAAAAAGGACCCATGCGTTTTTGGGCCTTTTGGCCCACAGTTCCCCCCGCGCGTGAAAAACGGCGTGGCAGAAAAGCGCAACAAAACCATTTTCTAGCCGCGCCCCAATAAAAAGAGGCCGGGGCCTTATAAAAAGACCCCGGCTTTTGAATTGGGTTAGCGGGAAATTACATCATCCCCATACCGCCCATGCCGGGCATAGCCGGGGCATGAGCCGCGCCTTCTTTTTCCGGCGCATCCGCTACCAAGGCTTCGGTCAAGAGGACCGTGCCCGTGATAGAGGCGGCGTTTTCCAAGGCGGTGCGGACCACTTTGGCCGGGTCCACTACGCCCGCTTTCAACAGGTCGCAATAGGTGTTGTTGTCGGCGTTATAACCGTCGGCCGCGCCTTGCATCTTCAGCACGTTATCCACCACTACGGCGCCGTCTAAACCGGCGTTTACGGCAATTTGTTTCAACGGAGCCGTCAACGCTTTGCGGACAATGTTAATACCCGTGCGGACATCCTCGTTATCGGTTTTGATAGCGTCCAAAGCCGCTTGACTGCGGGCAAGCGCCACACCACCGCCGGGCACAAGGCCTTCTTCCACGCCGGCTTTCGTGGCGTTTTTGGCGTCTTCCACTTTGGCTTTTTTGGCTTTCAGTTCGGTTTCCGTAGCGGCACCTACGCTGATTACAGCCACACCGCCGGAAAGTTTCGCCAAGCGTTCCTGCAATTTTTCTTTATCGTATTCGCTCTTGGAGTTTTCAATCTGTTTGCGGATTTGTTCCGAGCGGGCGGCAATAGCTTCTTTACTGCCTTTACCGCTTACAATGGTGGTGTTTTCTTTATCAATTACCACGCGGGCGGCCTGGCCGAGCATAGCCAATTCGGCTTTGTCCAGTTTAATGCCGCGTTCTTCGCTCAGCACGTCACCGCCGGTCAAAATGGCAATATCTTCCAACATTTCTTTGCGTCTGTCCCCAAAGCCCGGGGCTTTTACGGCACAGCCTTTCAAGGTGCCGCGCAATTTGTTCACTACCAAGGTAGCCAACGCTTCGCCGTCCACATCTTCGGCAATAATCAGGAATTGTTTACCGCTTTGGACGATTTTTTCCAATACCGGCAGTAAGTCGTTCATGCTGGAAACTTTTTTATCGGTAATGATGATATAGGGGTTTTCCAACACACATTCCATCCGTTCGGAATCAGTCACAAAATACGGGGAAATGTAGCCGCGGTCAAACTGCATACCTTCCACCACGTCCAGTTGGGTGGTAGCGGTTTTGCCTTCTTCTACGGTAATTACACCTTCCGCGCCCACTTTTTCAATGGCTTCGGCAATCATATTACCAATTTCGCGGTCGTTGGAAGAAATGGTGGCAATTTGGGCTTTTTCTTCTTTGGTTTTTACCGGTTTGTGCATTTTTTCCAATTCTTTTTTGGTGGCTTCTACGGCCATTTCAATGCCTTTTTTTACCAACGTGGGGTTGGCTCCGGCGGTAATGTTTTTAATGCCTTCGGTCAACATGGCGTTGGCCAATACGGTAGCGGTGGTGGTACCGTCGCCGGCGACGTCGTTAGTTTTGGAGGCTACTTCGCGGATGAGCTGGGCGCCCATATTTTCAAACTTGTCTTCCAGTTCAATATCTTTGGCAATCGTCACGCCGTCATCAATAATAAGCGGAGAGCCGAACTTTTTTTCCAACACTACACTGCGGCCCTTGGGCCCTAACGTCACTTTTACGGCGTTTGCTACTTTTTCAATGCCTGCTTTCATTTTGGCGCGGGCTTGGTCACCATATACAATTTGTTTTGCCATATTAAAAATTCCTCCTGTTTACCCCAATTACCCTAAAATACCCAAAACTTCGTCTTGGTGGATAATTAAATACGTTTCGTCATCCAGTTTTACTTCCGTGCCGGAGTATTTGCCGTACAGCACACGGTCGCCGGGTTTTACATCCATGGGGATTCTAGCCCCTTTCTCGTCCAACTTACCGGCACCCACTGCCAAAACTTCGCCTTCCATCGGTTTTTCTTTGGCGGTGTCAGGAATGATGATTCCCCCTTTCATGGTTTCTCTTTCAATGGGTTTGACGATAATGCGGTCACCCAAAGGTTTGATTTTTACTTCTTTCATAGTAATTTCTCACTCCTTTTAAGTCTTAAAAATCTAATTTGCGGGGCGGGATTGTTTTTAGCACTCCCTTTCGCTTAATGCTAATTTAGCATATATTGCATATAATTGTCAACCCCTTTCTTTGATTGCTAAAAAAGAAAGGGGTTGTCGTCGGTAAAGCAGAATAAATATTTTTAATAACAGCCAAAAAAGCGGCGCACTTTTTGCTTGAAAGTAAGCCGTTGCGGCGGTAAAATTTTAATCATAACGGCGGAAATGTTATCTTGTCCGTCGTTATCGTTAGATACGCGCACCAACTGTTTGCACAATTTTACCAGCGGCAAGTTTTTGCCCTGCTCCAGTTGTTCGGCCAGTTGGGTTTCGTTCATGCCCTTGTACAGGCCGTCCGAACATAAAACCATTACGTCGCCGAGTTTAACCGGAAAGCGCAACAAATCAAATTCCACATTCTTTTTAATACCCATGGCGCGGGTAAGCACGTTTTGGATTTTGGATTTATCGGCTTCCGCCTTGGTGAGCAGCCCGCGGCGCACATGTTCCATCGCTAAAGAATGGTCCGTAGTCACTTGAACAAGCTTGCCGTCCCTAAACAGGTAAATGCGGGAGTCCCCCACATGTACGGCGGTGGCGTTATCGCCGTCAAACATCACCCCGGTTAAGGTGGTGCCCATCATTTTGTAAATTTCGGATGCTTGCGCCGTGGTGTAAATAGCGGCGTTGGCCAAATTGGCGGCCATAAGCATTTTGCGCTCCGTATTATCCAATTTGGGCAAAAAGGTTTCCGGCATTTTTAATTCGCCCGTATTTACTTTACGGATGGTTTCTTCCAATACATGTACGGCAATATTGCTGGCAATTTCTCCGGCGGAATGGCCGCCCATACCGTCGGCTACCACGCCTAGGCCCAAATCGGACGAGATAAGTACGCTGTCTTCATTTTTTTCCCGGATTTTGCCAATATCGGTGACGGCGGCAAATTCTATATCAAAGGCGCTCATAATTCCTCTCTAAATACAATGTTGCACGCACAGCCTATTATGCCAAACCAATACAAAATGGTCAATAGGAAATAATAAGCGTTGTTGTCTTGCGCGTTATTGTTAAAATTTTGAATGGGATAGCCGACAGAATAATCCCACGCTAAAATATTCATTTTGCTTTCGCCGGACGTATAATAGGCGGATAACATTTCTATCATTAACGGCCTGTAATGCTCCGGCACGGCCTCTTTACTATAAATGGAAATTTGCTGGTTTAAGTATTTATATTTGTCTTCCGGGGTCATATTGTTAATTTCCCGGGTGGAGCCCAGATTGACCAAAGAATCGTTTTGGAACATAGACACATAGCCGCCTATCACTTCCTGCGAAACATCCGGTCCGTTGGAGTGTTTAATCCCGGCATCAATTTTAGAGGCTAATACGTCTAATGTGGTATTCATACGGTTGGCCAGGCCGGATACGTTATAAATCCACACGCAGGCAATTCCGGCCAGCAGTAGCAGGGTGGGCGCAATAATGCTGGATTGCCCATCCCGCTTGGAAAACAAGCAGGCAACCGCCCCCAACGCGCACCCCAGACCCGCCAAAAGCAACCATTTGGTAAAAAGTCCGTCCGGGTTGGCGGGAATTTCCAGCCCGGTAGCCGCATAGACCAATACCATGGATAAGGCAATCAGCGCCGTACCCAAAAAGCTCTGTACCCAGGTGCGTTTGGCTTGCCAGCAGATAGACATGGCCCACATGGCCGCCACCACCAAATAGCACAGGTTATATTCCGGCGAGAAAATATAGCGGGTAATGCCGGTTAAATCCCAATACGGCACTTGGGGCGTAAAAAGCCCGGCCATATAGGAAACCCCGGCAATAATAATTAGCCCCATGGTATTGCGGGAAAACGCGCGTATAGACGCCGACGCAAACACCAGTAGAAATACCACCATACATATCCCGGCAAGCACCAGTTGGTGCGGGGCATTTTCCGAGCCGGTGACAGGGGCCAATAAGTTAGCGATAAACCCTAACGTGGGGCTGGTGTGTACGGAGCAAATTTTACCGAACAGGAAAAACACATAAGAAATCCCCAAAGAAAACACCATCAGCACCGGCAGCCATGCCAAATCAATCCAACGGCGTACGGAGAAGGCTTCCTTAAATTCTTTCGGCTCCTCCACTTTGGGTTGCACCGCAAAGGGGTCATCCGGCGGAACAAAACCCTGCGGGGGCGGCGGAGGCGGCAAAATAGCCGGTTGGGGCGCCGCTACCGGTTTCGGTTTTTCTACCGGGCTTTCTTCCAAACCGGGCAACAACACCGGCTTGCCGGTGCGCCCGGAAGATTGCGTGACGCGTTTGGCCGCTTCTTCCTGGCGTTTACGCTTAATACTGTCCGTATTTTCTATCGGGCTGTCTTGGGATAATTTAAGGGCGGTATCGGTGCCCAAATCTATGGCTAGGCCGGCCGTGCCGTTTTTTAAGCGCAGTTGGTCTTCTGCCCGCATTTTTTGGAAATACACATACGTTTCTTTAGCGGTTTGGAAGCGTTTGGCCGGGTCTTTGCTCATTAATTTTTGGATAGCCAGGCTCAGCCACGGCGGCAAATCTTTACGCAGTTTAGAGGGGTTCGGCACCGGGTCGTTGATATGTTTTTGGATAATATCAATGGTGTTTTTGCCGTTGTACGGGAATTGCCCCGTCAGCACATAATACATACTGGCGCCGATAGAATACAAATCCGCGCGGGTATCCAAATCCCGCCCGAGGGCCTGTTCCGGCGCAATAAAATAAGCGGTACCGGCCAGTTCGGTGGTTTTGGTGGAGCCTTTTTCCTTATCTACTTTTTTGGCAATACCAAAGTCCACAATTTTGGGGTGCATATCCTTGTCAATCAAAATGTTGGAAGGTTTAATATCCCGGTGGATAATGCCCTTTTCATGGGCCATATTCAACCCTTTCAAAATGCCGTCAAACAAATCCAAAACCAGGCCGATAGGCAACACTTTTTGGCGTTTTAACATCATGGAAAGCGTTTGCCCTTCAATAAAGGACATTACAATAAAATAATAGCCCCTTTCCTTCCCCACGTTGTAGACGTTTACAATGTTGGGGTGGTCCAGCTCGGCCACGGCGCGGGCTTCGCTTAAAAAGAGGTCTACGGCTTTTTTATCGTTGGCTAGAGCGGGGCTTAAAATTTTAACACATACAATGCGGTTTAAGGCTTTGTGCCGAGCCCGATAAACGGCACCCATGCCGCCTTCGGCTGTTTTTTGCAAGATTTCGCAGCCGGAAATTTCCTGACCGATTAACGATTCTTTTGCGCCTTTGGTGTCCTTCACTTCGTTCGTACTCATAGCCGTCCTTAAAAATAAAAGTTTATGCTGAACCCTAATTCATTATACAAAAACTGCTTGCTTTTAGGATAAACAATCAATAGAATATAACTAATGTTTATCATATCATATTTTAGCCCGTTGTGCGGGCTTTATTGGGGGTTTTTATGAGCGAAAGCAGTTTTATGGTACTAAACAACATCGGCAGTTTGCCGCTGGAAGACGGCGCGGAGGTAAAATTTACCATTGATGCGTACCGCAATTACCGCTATGCGTCTATCCGCAAATACCTGCAAACGGACGGTTTTATGGGCGCCACCCGCGTGGGGATTACCATGACGCCGGAAATTGTGCAGGCGCTGGCGCCGATTATTGCCGCCTTGCCGGACGATGAAAAGCAATGCCCGGATAAAGATTTGGGCAAATTTGCCAAGCGGCCGGGGATGTCCGTCGTGGCCCGGGTAAGTACCTTTATGGGGGCCAAGGGGCTGGATTTGCGCCAATGGCAGGAAGACAGCACTTATACCGGTTGGACCAAAAAAGGCATCCGCCTGCCATACAATAAAATAAAGGAAATCAAACGGCTGTTTGCCCTATTAAATGATGCCTTTAATGAAACCCCGGTAGAATTTTAACGGGTTTTACCCATAAAAAAGAGGACTCCGCAAGGAGCCCTCTTTTTTGCCTAATAGCTGAATAGATTTACGCTTTAATCACGCCGTTTTCAACCAGCATTTCTTTGGCGTTTTGAAAAGCGGTCTGCGGCAGGATTTCCCGCATACACTTAAAATGCCCCAACGGACACTTTCTGCCCCCGTGCAGGGCGCAAGGGCGACATTCCAGGCTTTTTACCTCTAATACGCGGTGTCCGTGCCCATACGGGAAGAACCCCAATTCTTTGGTGGTGGGGCCGAAAATAGCCAGCGTGGGCACATTAAACGCGGTGGCAATGTGCATGGGGCCGGAATCGTTGGTGATAAACAGTTTGAAATGCGGCATAAGCGCCATTAAATCCGCCAGGCTGGTTTTACCGCACAAGTTGGCGCAGTGGCCTTGCGATAATTGGCAGATTTTTTCGCCCAAGTCCGCATCTTTTTTGCCGCCGCCCACAATAACCGTTTGAACGTGTAATTCCGTTTCCAGGCGGCTAATCAGCTCCACAAAGTATTCTTTGGGCCAGCATTTGGTGGGCCAGGCGGAACCCGGGTGCAAGCCGACCAAGGTTTTGCCTTCCAAATTAAAATCTTTCATCAGGCGGGCTACATTTTCTTCCGCCGACGGCGCATAACGCAGGCTTAATTTTTCGGCCTTAAATTCTTCTTTGGCAATCCCCTGCAACAAAGAAAGGTTGCGCTCCGCGTCGTGAATCATCCAGGAAAACGGCACCGTTTTGGTGTAGAAAAACCACCCTTCGCTGGAAGTAAAGCCAATGCGTATCGGCACGCGGGAAAGCCACGCAATCAGCGCGCTTCTGAAACTGCGGTGCGGTACCAGTAAAATATCAATATGGGCCTCTTTAATGGCTTTGGCGGTTTTCCAAACGCCTACAATTTTGTTCCAACCCGTTTTTTCGTTTAAGATGATTTGGGAAACCTCTTTCATGGGGCGGAAAATATCCTGCGTTTGCGGACGGGTGATAACCACAATTTTGCTATCCGGGAACAGGCGCGCCGTTTTTTGGATAAGCGGCGTGGTCAGTACGCTATCCCCAATAAACGACGTTTGGAAAATACCGATTTTACCGATTTTTTTGCCGTCCATAGAGGCTTTTTTATAGGCCCAATCGCCCAGTTCCGGCTGGGTGTATTTTATGGGCACGTCCCACGTTTTAAGGGCGGACAAATAGCGCTCCAGCGTGTGTTTTTCCAACACCGGGGACGTTTTGCGGAATTTTACATACAAGCGCCGGGCTACGGGGTTTTTATCGTAGCGGACCCGGTTGGGAATATGGCTGAAAAAGCCCATTAAAATAGTTTTTAAGGTGGCGTGCAAATCCAAAAAGTGCGTAAAATGCCCCGCGCGGATTTGCTGGATGTTGCCCCACAGGCTTTTTTTAGCCACCATAATATGGTCAATATCCGGGTGGCCGGCCAGCACTTGCGCAAACTGCGGTTTGACGAGCAAGGTAATGCGGCTGTTGGGCCATTTGTTTTTCAGGTTTTTATACACCGGGGAAGAAAGCACAATATCCCCCAGTGAAGATAACCGGACTACTAAAATATTAGGCTGATTGTCGTTCATAATTTTCCACCACTTTCATAATTTTATCCGTCGCACCCTTAAAACTTAACGCGGTTTTACGGGCTTTGGCGCTCATGTCGCGGCGCAGAGGTTCGTCCTCCAGCAGCCTTAACACGGTACTCTTAAAATTGGTCGGGTTGACCAGCGTTCCCCCCCCTTGGGTCAACAGGGCGCGGGCCGTATCGGGCGTGTTAAAAAAGCTCTGCCCAAATAGCACCGCTTTACCCAAAATAGCCGGCTCCAGCAAGTTATGCGCCCCGCGCGGGGCAATAGAGCCGCCCACAAAAGTAAGCGCGGCACAAGTGTATAAAGATTGTAAAAAGCCCATTACGTCCGCGCATAAAATATCGCACGGAACCGCTTTTTGGCTCATCATAGCGTAATTCAGACGGCTGTTTTTCAGGTTTTGCTCAATTTCCTGGCGGCGCTCCAAATGGCGCGGGGCAAAAATAATTTTGAGCCCTTGTTTGATAAGTTGCGGGGCCGCCGCCAGTAAAATTTCTTCTTCCAGCGGGTGCGTACTGCCGCATACCAAAACAGGGCTGTTTTCCCACCCTAATTCGGCCACCAATTTTTTGACTTCGTCCACGCGGGAAGGCGTGTCGCTTAGCGTATCATACTTTACATTCCCGCAGACGGTAATTTTGGCGTTTTCCACCCCCAAACCGGCATAGCGGCGGGCATCTTCCGGCGTTTGCAAAGCGGCAAAGGCGGCCTGACCTAATAAGCGGGTAAACAAGGGACGCACCAACTTGTACGCGCGGGTGCTTTTTTCGGAAATGCGCGCATTAACAAGCGCAAACGGCACGCCGTTTTGGCGGGCGGCTTCCAACATATTGGGCCAAATTTCCCGCTCCACCACAAACAAGCGGTACGGGTGAGCCTTGCGGATAAAAGCGCGCGTAAGCGGGTAAAAATCAAGCGGAGCGAGCAGGGCGGCATCAATATCCGCATTTTTGGCGGCGGTGGCTTGCCCGGCGGCCGTAGAAGTAGTGACTAAAATAGGTTTTTTATAAAATTCTTTCAGGCGCTTAATCAGCCCTTTAACGGAGTTGACTTCCCCCACGCTTGCGCAGTGGAGCCAAATGGCATTTTGGGGCAGACAAGCGGGAGCTTCCAAAGCGAAACGCTCTTTGAGTTCCCGGGTAAGGTGTTTGAGTACGCGGCGGCGGGGCGAAAACAAAAAGCCGAACAACACTCCCAGTGCCGCAAATGGAAAAGCTAAATTAGTTAGCAGGAGTAAAAATTTTCCCATATTTCCATTATATTATATTAACGGGAGCGCGTGCATTAAAAAGCGCATTTTGGGCCGAAAAAACAGGAGCCCCCGCAGGGGCTCCCGGTTATTTGGTTTGAAAAACAACTATTTGGCAGGGGTTGATTTTGCACCTGCATTTTTGGATTTTTTGAATAACCCGCCAATGCCTTTTAAGGTGCTTTTTACGGTATCCACCCCGTTTTGGGCCACTTTGCCGGTGGTTTTTACGGCGCCGGTGGCTACGTTCCCGGCGGTGGAAGCCGTACCGCTAACCACTTTGCCCGGCGTTTTATAGTTGAGGATTCCCCCCACCAGCGAGCCCACCGTATTTAACACATCCAGTTTGCCCTTGGGGTTATCCAGCGTGCCGGTAATTTTCATTATAATCGGCGTTTGGCTGGTCAGCACGGTGGCGGAAACTTTCATATTAATATCATTTTTCGGGAAGTCTACCGTTCCGCTTCCGTTTACATTGGTTAATTTGGATACCAAACTGGTTTTATCCACATTCATAACCCCGTTTACAAAGGTGTATTTCCCCTCTGCCGAGGAAAAGGTAATTTGCCCTTTTTTGGCGGAGTTTTCGGCCGGGAAAATTTCCACATTCAGCGCTTTGCCCACCTTGTTTACCAGGGTAATGGGCAAGAGTAAAATTTTAACGATTTTAGTGTCTTTTACCAAGGAGTCCAAATCCGTAATGGCGCCCGGTTTCAAGGTAAAATCCACCTGTCCGTTGGCTTTATCCATCGCGGCGCTGACGCGGGTTAAATCCGCATTTATGTTAAAGCCCTCTGCGGTAAAATACGGTACTTTAATGGCCCCTATTTTTACGTTGGCTTTAATGTTCATCAGCATTTGGGAGCCGTCTTGCGCGGCGGGTGCGGCCTGCGTTTGGGCGGAAGGTTGCTCGCCGGCTTGTTCTTCATCCGCCGCCGGGAATTTGTCCAAGGTCAGTTTGGAAAGGTCCAAATTCAACCCTAAATTCAGCACGTCTTTGATGTTTTTGTACGAGAAAGACGACGTAAACTTTTCCCCGTTAAAAAGCCCGGTCAAAACAGGGCAGGAAATATCATCCAGCGAGGTTATTTTAATTGCACCGTTTAAGGTTTTGAGCGTAAATACATCATACAGCGCGCTTACATTTTTAAGCACCACGGAGCCGGAAACATCTTTGCCGTCTTTTTTATCCGTAGCGGTGAACGAGCCGGTAATTTCCCCTTCCGGCTTAAAATCCGCCACGGAAGACGTCATTTGCACGATTTCCCCCAAGTGCAAGGCCAAATTGCCTTTTACCTGATACACCGGGTTAGCCGCGCCCCAGCCCGCCGTGCCGGAGGCCGTAAAGCCGGAGTTTAACACCGCCAGTTTGAGTTGGCGGATGTCCGCCGTGCTTTTATCCAAATCGGCCGCCGCGTTTACTTTTACCGTAATTTCCGGCAAGGAAAATTCCGGCAAATCGGGCAGAAAATCCGCAAACGTTCGTTGGTTCAGGCCGGATAAAGTACCCGTCAAATCCACTTCCGGCGCGGCAAAGTTTTTAACTTGCCCTTTGAGCAAAAAGCGCATATTTTTGTATTGGGCGGTAATGGCTTTGATGTTTACATAGGCTTGCGGCAAATCCAAATTGGCCAGATTGACCGCCGTATCCACCGTGACCGGCACCGAGGCAGATAAATCCCCCTCCTGATAAGCCGTAGTGAATTGGATTTTTAACGAGAATATTTTTTTAAGGTCAAAATCCCGTATTTTTAAGTTCAGTTTGTTTACCGCGGCGGACATGCCCGTTTGCAAATCTTTATAGGAAAACGCACAGTTGTTAATGTTAATTTGCCCGGCAGTTAAATCCAAACCCAACGCTTCATCCGCGCTGGCGGAGTCGTCCGCCGGAGCGTCTTGTTGGGCCGTTGGGGCCGCCAGGAGCGAATCAAAATTAAAAGAGCCGTCTTTTTGTTTGATTACATTAACGGCAAGGCCGTCTAAAGAAACGGTGCGGATTTCCACCTTTTTTTGCAGTAGCGGCAGGAGTGCCACTTTTACTTGCAGTTTATCCGCTTTTATAAAGGTTCCTTGGGCGAATGTTTCCGCTTCCGAAAGGGCAAAATCGGTCAACGTGACCCCGATTAAGTTAAAAGAAACCTTGTCAAAGGCAATTTCCCGGTGGAAATTATCTTTGGCATAGCTGACGGCCATGGCCTTGAGCTTTTGGGGCGGATACATTACTTTTAAGGTAATTAATCCGGCCCCCAGCAGGGCAACACCAAGTACCCCGCAAATAAAAATCCATTTGAGTAGTTTTTTCATATTTTAATTATATCAATTTGGGGGCATAAAAAGGCCGCCCTAAAAGGGGTTAATTTTTAGGGCGGGTATATAAAAAGCGGCTTACTTTTCGTCACGCTCCACGCGGGTGGCCTCCACATCCACCACCGTTTCATCCGGTTTTGGCTGGGCCACCGCATTACGGTAGGCGCTTAAATCTTTCTTCCACAAGGCAAGCACCAGTACAATAAATGCGCCGTCATCGGCTATGCCCAGTAGCGGCAGGACATCCGGCAACAGGTCCACCGGGCTGACTACATATACCAAACACGCCAGCGTGCTTAAAACGCTAATCCACGGGAATTTGTATTTCCCGCGCAACACCGCCCACCCCATAGAAAAAAACGTGCGGATATATCCGGCCGTTTCTTGCGGATTTGCAGTTGCCATATTATTTGCTCCCTTGGGCGGCGGCCAACTTGCTGGAATGTTCCGGCGCGCGGGCCCCTAAAATGTTTTCCGTCACGCGCAAGGCGTAATCGCCCATGCGTTCAAAGTTATTCAAAATATCCGCATAAGCCGTAATAAAGTCCGGGCTGGCTTCTTCCCCTTCGTAATAGCGGGTGCTGCGGTCTTTGAGCAGTTGCTTTCTTAACGCATTGAGTTTTTCTTCCCGCTGGGCGGCCAGAATTAACATTTCGCTGGTTTCTTTTTGGGATTCCGCCGTGGGGTGCTGTACAAACACAATGGCTTTGCGGGTGGCGCGGGTAATTTCTTTCGTCAATTTGGCAATTTCTTCTATATTATCCACATCCGCTTGCGAAAACGCATTTTTACCATGGAATTTTTCCAAAATACGCGCAATTTTTTCCCCGCAGTCGCCCATGCGTTCAATGTTATTAATCACATCAAATAAAGACATGGTGTGCATAACGGAATCGCGCGACAGGTTGCCGTGGGTCAGCTGGGTTAAATAAATGTTGATTTTGTGTTCCAAAATGTCGGTCGTTTTTTCGGCCTCTTTGGCGTCTTCAATCAGCCGGGAGAACATTTTGTCGTCATCAATTTTTACGGCGTGCATAACCTTATCGGTCATTTTAGTCACAAAGCTCATCATGCGTTCCACTTCGTTGCGTACGGCTACCAACGCCAGTTCCGGCGTGTTGGCAAAGCGGGTGGATAAGAAAATAAGCTCCGTGGATTTGTTGTCTTCCCGTTTGTTTTTGGGGATAATCAGCAAGGTTAGTTTAGCCAGTTGCTTTAACAGCGGCAACATCAGCAGTGTATTTAAGACGTTAAACACCGTGTGGAAGGCAGATATGTGATACGGCAACACCGCCGTCAAATTGGTGGGGTCTTTTACATAGGGGTTTCCGGGCACTAACCAATCTACAAAATGGATAAAATGCTTAAAAATCAGCGTGACCCACAACACGCCAATCGCGTTGAATAAAAAGTGCCCCACGGCGGCGCGGCGGGCCGTGTTGTTCGCACCGATAGCCGCCAAGTTGGCGGTAATGGTCGTGCCGATATTTTCCCCCAGTACCAAAGCGCACGAGGTGGGAAAGTCAATAATCCCGGCGGCGGCGCAGGTAAGCGTCATAGCCATTACGGCGCTGGACGATTGCAAAATAACGGTTAAAATGGTACCGCTGAAAATGAGCGTGACTAAATTAAACAGGTTGTCCGGGCGGAATTTGGCAATCCAGGCCACTACTTGCGGGTTTTGGGCAAAATCGGCCGGAATGGTGTTTTTCATTAAGTCCAAGCCCAAGAACAAAAGCCCAAAGCCCACCAGGGCTTCCCCCATGCGGCGCAGCATAGGCGGGCGCGGGATAAACTGCACAAAGAACCCCACCGCAATAACCGGCAAAGCAAACAGGGAAATTTGAATTTTGAACCCGAACAAGCTGACAATCCAGGCCGTCATGGTGGTACCGATATTGGCCCCGAAAATAACGCCTAAAGACTGGTACAGGTTCAGTAGCCCCGCGCTGGCAAACCCCACCACCATGACCGTGGTGGCACTGGAGGATTGAATCAGCGACGTCACTAACATACCGCACGCGGTAGCCGCAAAGCGGTTGGTGGTAGCTATGCCTAAAAGTTGGCGCATACGCTCGCCGGATACTTTTTGCAAGCCGTCGCTCATCATTTTCATACCGGTTAGGAAAATGGCCAGGCCACCCAGTAAGTTGAGCAATATAAGCATGGTGTGCATAAAACAAAAGACTCCTTTTTTGAATATAAAAAAAGAGGGAGCAAATAACTGCGCCCTCTAACAAATTAACGGTTTTGGGTAGTTTCTGTCAGTGCGTGGTAAATCTCAGAGGCACTGCCTAAGCCTATCATGCCGTTTAGTACGGCAATAGGTAGGGAAAACAACCACATCACTACCATCCCCAACCAAAGGGATATTAAATAAAGCGGGGTCAGTAATACCTGTATGATACCCGTTGCCAGGCCCAACAGCATAATGGCTATACCGCTTACAATACAAAGTAAAAGCGTGTGGCAGGTGCGGCCTTTTAATAAACGGTACACATACACCGGGGCATTCCACACCGTGGTATGGCTCAACGCCACCGCATAGAGGGAAAACGCCACATATACCGCCAGCACTACTACCAATACCAGCATAATTAAACCGGCTAATATAGCAAAAACAATGGAAGCGGTGGAAGAAATAAAATAAATCCCCACCCCAATTAAGGTCAGCACGATTGCCAACAGCACCGCCGCCGCCCATACCAAAAGAGTGACGTAAATAGTTGCGCCCAAAACGGCCCATACTTTATGCCACGCGGCTTTGAGGGCTTCTTTCCAGGTAAGCAGGTTGCCTTCGCGGGCGGTTTCCATGGTGATTAAAGAGGCCGTCATAATGATTATGCCGATAAACGCCGAACACAAAGACCATATTGTATATCCGATAGGGTGGTCCTGCATATTCTGCCCGAACGGCGTGGCCCCCAGGCATACCACGGATAAAAGCAAAATAAGCGCTTGCCCGCCGCCGATAATCTGCACGAGCGGAAGCGCCGCTTTGCGAACAGTTTGCAACGTATTATGAACCAATGCACGAACGGTTAAGTTTTCTTCCATAGCAATTACCTCTTGGATAGTTTAATGTTGTCCGGGCCGTTGTCCTGCTGTTTATGGGCCGAGTGTTCTTTTTGTTTCTCTAGTATTTCCTGATTTTTGGCCATTTCGGCCGCCATATCATCATCAAACAAAATGGTAGGCATACGGTCTTCTTCCTGGTGCATGTATTGTTGCACTTTGGCATTATCCGGCGCATACACCTGGTCCAAATGCTGAAGGGTAGCATTTTGCATGTGTTTATCGTCGGACGAAACTGTAGCTTTTAACATGCCCACTTGGGCATCGGGGGCAATAATATCCTGCGTGGGGGCCTGCACCGGCATCCCCGCGCTGACGGGCAACACCGTAGAAACGGATTCTTGTTCCAAAATAGCCGCATCTTCCAACTCAAAACTGGCGCGGTTGTAGCCGTAATCCAAATTCAAGAAAAGCAGTGTTTTGGCGGTAAACGCGCAGTAAAGCATAAAAACCCACACCACGCCCACTACTAAAAACACCCCATACCAACCGACGGTCAGGTGGGTAATATCAAAAGATTCGGCCCCAAAAAGCGGAATCCCTATTACCAAGGCCAGCGCGCACAACAGAGCGGCCACCGCAGGCAATATGTAAATGGAAAGCAACATAATAGCCGTAGTAAAATAACGGTTAAAAACTAAATCCACACTATATTTAATGGCCGAAATGGGGTTTTCCCCGCGCAAAGCCAACGCTTGTGCGGTAAAAGCAGTAGGCAGGGTAATAAAGAAAAACGACGCCAACACCCCCAGGCCGGAAAGCAAGGCGGAATTGGTGAGCTTAAATATCCAAAGAGTAATCAGAGAAGCTAACCAAATTAATATAGAAGACAACAAAAAATAAAACGCAGGGAAAAGCGCCCGGCTGAAACACTGCGGCAGGGAGGTGCCCTCTTTATTGGCGCGGGCGGCTATCAAATTTACAACCGTACACGGGACAATGCAGCGCGTCATATACACTATAAAAAGCACCATTAAAAAAGCGCCCAACATCATCAAAACTTGGCCGAACAAAAGCCTGCCTAAAAAGCCTAAAACCACACACGCAACCAGATAAAACAGTGCAAGCAGAACACAGCCCAATACCAGTGAGCCAAAGGTGCTATTGGCTAATTTGAAGGCTTCTATCCAAAGAGTAAACAAATTAAAAGGTTTTTTCTTAAAATCCATATAGGCTCCGTACACACGGCTTATTATTAGAAATATTATAGCAATAAACCGTCACAAATTCACGCATTTTTTATACGCTTGTTAAAATGTGTTTTTTAAGGCTTGCGCGGCGCAAAAACCGCTGCTCCACGCCCATTGTAAATTATATCCGCCCACCAGGCCGGTCACGTCCAACAATTCCCCGATGATATACAACCCCGGGATTTGGCGGCACTCCAGGGTGGAAGGATTGATTTGGCGCACATCCACCCCGCCGGCGGTCACTTCCGCCTTGGTCAGCCCCGCCGTGTGCGCGGGAATGACGGAAAAACGGTTTAACCGTTCTGCGGCGTTAAGCAGTTGCGCATGCGTGGCGTTGGCGGCGCATACGTCCAATTCACCCAATAAAGTTTTAGCTATTTTGGGCGAAATTTTATCTGCCAACAAGGCGGAAAACGGCTTATTTATATTTTTGTGTGTCCGTAAAAATTCCGCGGCGTTTACTTGGGGCAAAAAGTTGATTTCCACCGGCCCCCCCTGCCAAAATAAAGAGGCTTGCAACACCGCCGGGCCGCTAATGCCCTCGTGCGTAAATAATAAGGAGCCTTGGGTGGAAA
This sequence comes from Candidatus Avelusimicrobium faecicola, assembly GCA_900540405.1. GTDB lineage: Bacteria > Elusimicrobiota > Elusimicrobia > Elusimicrobiales > Elusimicrobiaceae > Avelusimicrobium > Avelusimicrobium faecicola. The sequence continues at coordinate 21,570 of UQFW01000022.1, forward strand.
ATTTGCCCACTTTAACAGCTACCGGCAGGGAATTGCCCGCCAAATGTACCGTTTGCAAGCGCAGGGCTTTGGGCAATACAAGCCCCACCAGTGCCGGGCGCGGCTCCACAATAGTCAGCCCCATTTCCCGCGCCGTTTTGAAGCCGAAATTCCCGGCCCCCAAAGCCGGGTAAGAAAGCCCGCCGCTTGCCAATACCACCCGCCCCGCCTGCACCGTTCCGCGCGACGTACGCACCGTAAACCCGGTGGCGGTTCTTTCCACTTTTAACGCCTGCGTGTTGAGCCAGATACGGCTAGAGGCTTCTTGCGCCCGGCGGACTAAAAACGCCACAATTTCTTGCGCATTTTGGGCAAAATACTGCCCGCTCGGCATTTGGGTATAGGGAATAGCGGTGCTTTCCAACAGGTATAAAAAATCGGTATTTTTATAGGCGGCCAGGGCGTTTTTGCAAAAATGTTTGCTTTGGCTTTGGTAGTGTGCCGCCGTGACGGTTTGATTGGTAAAATTACATTTCCCGCCGCCGGATACGGCCAATTTGGCCCCCGGGCGGGCGTTGTGTTCTAT
>UQFW01000023.1 GCA_900540405.1 Candidatus Avelusimicrobium faecicola
GTTATACCTATCAATCACTTTCCTGATAAACTTCCGTTTCTCCACATAACTCCCCGGGAAAAACGCCCCCTTAAACCCGGCAATCACCACATTTTTAAGCTCTTTGGGGGTCAAGTCTATATTGCGCACCAACAGTTCCAGTTCTTTGGTGACGGTGGTGTTGGACACCAAGCGGTTATCCGTATTAATGCTAATGGGCAGGCCGCGTTTAATCATTTCTTTGACCGGATGTTCTTTGACGGATTTTATTTCCGGCAAGGTTTGTAAATTGCTGGTCAGGCACACTTCTACCCCAATGCGTTCGCTGGCAATATAGTTTGCCAAACTATCCACATACGCTTGTTTGTCTTTTACTTTGCGGTCCTTAATCATATCGGTAGAAAACAAATGCGTGCCGTGCCCAATGCGGTTGGCGTAGCAGTCCGTAATGGCCTGGAAGATAGATTCCGGCCCGTAGGCTTCGCCGGAGTGTACCGTTTTGCGCATAAAGTTTTTATGCACATAGTGATAGGCGGCCAAATGGTCCGAGGCGGGGTAGCCGGCTTCTTCCCCGGCCAAGTCAAACCCCACAATGGGCAGGTGTTCTTCTTTTACCAAACGCACCACCATTTTGGCAAGTTCTAAAGAGGCAATACTGAAAATTTCTTCTTTTTTAGATTGCGCCAACGCCTTAATCAGCATGGCATAATAAGGGGACATAAACTCGTTAAAATTGCGCATGGCACACGCCAAAATGCCAAAGTAAAACTCTAAATCTTCCCCTTTTTTGACGGCCGCGCTGTTATTGTGTTCGTCCTGGGCGCGTTTTAATCCGCGGGCCACGGCGCGCACGGAATCCTGCGCGGAAAGTTTGTCGTTTGCGTGGAGCTGCGGGGCAAAACGGACTTCCAAATACCGCACGCCCTCGGCGATGGAATCTTGCGCCAGCTCGTACGCTACGCGCTCTATATTGGCGGCGTTCTGCATGACGGCGCCCGTATAGCCAAAGCCTTTCAAATATTCCACCAAAGAGGCGTACTTGTCCTTAAACACCAGTTCGCGGAGCCCTTCTTCCGTATAGGCAGGGAGTTCCACTCCTTCCTTTTTGGCTAATTCAATCAGCGTGGACAGGCGCAACGAACCATCCAGGTGAACGTGCAAATCCGCCTTGGGCAGGCGGCGCAAAAACTCGGCAGGTACTTGGTTTATGTTCATATTATATTTTCTCCGCTTTTTGGCCTTGCGGCGTATCTTTTACCTGGTAGCCCAGCTTGGCGATTTCGCTGCGCAGTTCGTCGGATTTTTTATAATCCTTGGCGGCGCGGGCGGCGGCGCGGGCGGCCAGTAAATCTTGCACGGCCGGGGGAATTTCCACCGGGGCCGTTTGTTTTTCCTTAAACAAATCCAATGCCAAAATACTATCGGCAAATTGCAAAACAGCTACCTTTTCCGCCGCGGAAAGCTCCGCACTGCGGGCCGTTTCCCACGCCACGGCCAACGCCCGGGGGGCGTTGAGGTCGTCTTCCATAGCGGCGGAAAATTTGGCTTTCCACGCTTGGGCGGCGGGGCTGTCCTGCACGGCGCCGTTGGCGGCCGCTTTGGCCTGGCGGCACAACGCGCGCAGGTTTTCTAAACTTTTTACGGCGGAATCTAAACTTTCAAAAGTAAATTCTAATTGTGTGCGGTAATGGGCCGTTAAGCACAAATAGCGGTAGGCCAAAGGCTCGTAGCCTTTATCCCGCAAGGTTTGCACCGTCACAAAAGTTCCGGCGGATTTGGACATTTTGCCGGAGCGCAAAATCAAAAATTCCCCATGCACCCAATAATTGACGTATTTTTTGCCGGTGGCGGCTTCGCTCTGGGCGATTTCGTTGGTGTGGTGAATGGTGACGTGGTCAATCCCGCCGCAGTGGATATCCAGCGTGTCGCCCAGGTATTTCATAGCCATAGCGGAACATTCAATATGCCACCCCGGGAAACCGACCCCCCACGGGCTATCCCATTCCATTTGGCGCTTTTTATCCGTCGGGGAGAACTTCCACAAGGCAAAATCCGTCGGGTTGCGTTTTTCGTCGCTCATTTCCACCCGCGCGCCGCCTTGCAAGCCGCTAATGCGGGCATGGCCGACAAGCGCGTCATAGCGGGCAAATTTGGAAGTATCGTAATAAATACCGTCACTGGTGCGGTATGTATAGCCTTTTTCTTCCAGTTTTTTTACCAGTGCAATCATCTCTTTTATATGTTGGGTGGCGCGGCAGACGACCGTGGGCCGCGTGCAGTGTAAAGAGTCGTAATCGGCCCAGAATTTTTCTTCGTAAAATTTGGCAATATCCCACGCGCTTTTGCCTTCGCGTTGGGTGGCAACTTCCATTTTGTCTTCGCCAGAGTCTTGGTCGGACACTAAATGCCCCACGTCCGTCACGTTCATAACGTGTTTGAGCGGATAGTGCAGGCGGATAGTGCGGGCCAATAAATCTTCAAAAATATAAGTGCGCAAATTACCGATGTGCGCATAGTTATACACGGTCGGCCCGCAGCAGTACATAGTCACTTCCTGTGGGTTTTGCGGGGTAAATTCGTCTTTATGATGACTGGCGGTATTATATAACTGCATATCAGTTGGCCTCTTGTAATAATTGGGCATAAGCAAGCCCGATTTCTTGGAAAAATAATTTGCAGGTTTTTTGGCCTACACTGTTGGCGGAGTCTTCGGACAGCATACAGCTTACCTCTATATCGGAAAGCGGATTAACGGACCCCACGCCGGAAACGGAATAAGTAAACCCGGTGGGGCGGTACGAACGCAATGCCCGGCTGTATGCTTGGTCCAACGCGCGCTGGAAGTAGCCCATTTCCTTTTGCGTGGCCGAGGCCCCCAAACGGAATTTTTTGCTGGCTACCGGAATGGCCACGTCGCCGTAAGTGCTGTACGAGCCGGAAGGCAGTTCCGCCGTAAAATCTTCTTCTTGCGAAGGGGCTTGCGGCTGCGTTAAATCGGCCTCCGGCGCAACGTAGGAGCCGTCCAAAACACTGGGGGCATCCAACGGCCCGGTGGGGAATTGGGTAGCGGTTTCGTAATCCGTATACATCCCGTAATCAAGCCCTTGGCGGATGGTTTTTTTGGAACGGTAATCCCCGGTTCCGGCACAAGCGGCTAACCCCACGGCTAATACTAAAAAGGTAAAAACTCTTACATTCATTTTACTAACTCCTTATTTTTAACGTGGCGACGGCTTGGCACATAGCGGCTTCCCCGCGGCCGATTTCGCCGACGTGTTCATGACTTTTAGATTTGAAACTGACGTTTTTTACGTCCATACCAAACACGCGGGCTAAAGAATTGCGCACGGTGTCGTAATGCGGTTTAATTTTGGGCTCCTGCGTGATAATGGTGGCGTCTATATGAACGATTTCCGCCTGGCGGCGGCGCACAATTTCCAACACTTTGCGGGCAATTTCCACGCTGGAAATGCCTTTAATGGTGGGGTCCGTGGGCGGGAACAAAATGCCTATTTCCCCCTCGCACAAGGCGCCTAAAATAGCATCACAAATAGCGTGGAGGACTAAATCTCCGTCGCTATGGCCCTGAAAACCTTTCGTATGCGGGATTTCCGCCCCGCCCATAAACATTTTAATCCCCGGTTCCAGGCGGTGCAAATCAAACCCGAAACCCGTACGGTATATAAAATTTTCTTGCATAAGTGCCTCGGCAAAAATTAAATCTTCCGGCGTGGTGATTTTGAAATTGGTATAGTCCGACGGTACAACATGCACCGCCACCCCCAGTTTTTCTACCAGTTGGGATTCGTCCGTAGCGTCCTTTTGGGAGCCGAACTTTTCCAACGCTTCCACTAGCACCGCCCGGCGGTAGCATTGGGGGGTCTGTGCCGCCCACAGCGTGCCGCGCTCCGGCGTGTTTTGCACGGTATGGCCCGCGCATACTTTAATGGTGTCTTTCACAGGCACCGCCAACAGCGCGGCCCCATGGGTGAGCGCCTCTTGCACACAGCGGCCAATCAGTTCCGGCTTTACCAGCGGGCGGGCGCCGTCATGCACGGCCACCACTTGGGCCTGCGGCGCCGTTTTTTGTACGCCGTTTATGACCGATTCCAACCGGGTGGAACCGGGAAGCGCAAAAGTTAAGCCCTCAAATTCAGCCGCCAACGCCGCTTGATTTTCCGGCGGAGTGACAACCACCACTTGCCCGATTTGCGGCGCGGCTAAAAATGCGCGCACGGTGTGAAAAAGGACGGGTTCCCCGCCCAGAGGCAACATTTGCTTGGGGCGCCCCATCCGGGTACCGCTTCCCCCCGCCACAATGACCGCTGACGCAAAACCCGTCTTGTTTTTATCCATAAATTTTATTTTGTTTTCGCAAAAATCATCCGGCCGGAAGACGTTTGCAAAATGGAATACACGGATACTTCCGCCCGCTTGCCGATATATTTGCGGCCGTCTTCCACCACTACCATCGTGCCGTCGTCCAAATAGCCGATGCCCTGTTCTTTTTCTTTACCGTCTTTCATAATGAACAAAGACATGGTTTCCCCGGGCAGGACCACCGGTTTTAAGGCGGTAGCCAAATCGGCCACGTTTAAGACCGTGACGTCATACAAAGCACCTACTTTATTGATGTTAAAATCCAGCGTGACGACTTCCGCATCCAAACTTTTAGCCAGTTTTACAATGCGTTCTTCGGGCGTATCCGCTTTGGGGGCGCGGCTGGTTAAGCGCACGCCGATTTCTTTCAGCTCTTGCAAGCGGGTGGCAACGTCCAAACCGCGGCGGCCTCTGGCGCGTTCCAACGGGTCTTTACTGGCCGCCATTTTGTTGAGTGCGTCCATCACAAACACAGGCAATACAATAATGCCGGATAAAAAGTTGATTTCGCACAAATCCACAATGCGCCCGTCCAACAGGGCGGATAAATCGGCCACTTTCAAATGGCTACCGCGGTAGGAAAGCCCTTCCAAATCCCGCGCCTTAAAAATGCTGGCCAATACGCCGAACACCAAAAGGGCAATTTCTATTTTGGCTTCATAATTGCCCCAAAAGTTGGCAACGGTATCGTTGGCAAATTTCATCAGGCCGTAATCAAAAAATACATACAGCATATACCCCAATAACAGCCCAGTACATGCAATCATAATTTTAATTAAACGCAAGCGCTTAAAAAGCACCTCGCCAGCCAGCACAATGGCGCTACACAACAAGCCGCCCAGCAGGCTCATCCAATCTTTATCTATAAAATTATATGTAAGGAATGGGAACGCAACTAACGTGGATATTCTAAAAATCCAAATAGGCATAAGGCCTCCAATAAAATTAGGGTAAAAACAGCAACCCGTAGATATATATTTACATTTTAGCACTTTACCGACGTTTTATGCTGTTTTTTATGAAGAAAAACGCCGTTTATTCCCCCGGACCGCAAAAAACCGGCACAAGGCCGGTTCTTTTTAACGCAATTTGAGGGCTAAATCGTTCAAGTCTGCCAGTTCCAGCACTGTCAAATCTTTCAGGTTGCGTTTTTCCGTGCGGGATAAAGCGGCCGTGTAGGCTTTTTTGAACCCCAAACGGCGGGCTTCTTCCAAACGGCGGTCCAACAGCGGCACTTTAGCCGCCTGCCCCAAAATGCCTACTTCCGCCATAAACAGGCTATCGTGCGCGATGGGGATTTCCTTGCAAGAGCTAATTACCGCCGCGCATACGGCTAAATCTAACGCGGGGTCTTTTAGCTTAACGCCGCCCGCCAAACTGACAAAAATATCTTTATTATCTAAAGGCAGGCCGATATGTTTTTCCAAGGCGGCAAACAACATTAAACAGCGGTTCAAATCCACCCCCGTCGTCACGCGGCGCGGATACGGGTAATGCGTGGGGCTGACTAACGCCTGCACTTCCGTAAGTAGCGGGCGGCTACCCTCTAACGCCAAGGAATACGCCCGCCCTTTAAGGGCACGCTCTTTAGACGTTTGCGCAAAATACTCGCTGGCATTTTCCACCCCTTCCAAACCGCTGCCCGTCATTTTGAAAAGGCCGATTTCCCCGGTGGAGCCGAAACGGTTTTTGTGCGGGCGGAGCAAGCGCAGTACGTTGTCTTTTTCCGTATCAAAATAGAGCACGCTATCCACCATGTGTTCCAACACTTTGGGGCCGGCCAGTTCGCCGTCTTTCGTCACATGGCCCAGCACAAACGTAATAATGCCTTTGGGTTTGCACAAGCGCACCAGTTCGCTGGCACATTCGCGCACTTGGCCGACGGTGCCCGCCGAAGAAGTAAACTCCGGGTGATACACCGTTTGGATAGAATCCAACACTAACACATCCGGCGCCACCTGCTCCACGGATTCCACAATTTTTTGGATGTCCGTTTCACAATGCAAATAAATGTTTTCGCTCCCTACGCCCAGGCGTTGGGCGCGGCCGGAAATTTGGCTGATGCTTTCTTCGCCGGAGATATACAATACTTTTAAGGTTTTGGAAAGCGCCGCCGCCACCTGGAGCATAAGCGTACTTTTGCCAATACCGGGCGCCCCGGCCAACAGCGTAATTTGGCCTTTTACCAATCCGCCGCCCAACAGCCGGTCAAACTCCCCAATGCCGGTGGGAATACGGGTTTCCGGCACGGAGCGGCTATCGGAAAGTTTTATAATTTCGGACGAAAAATCCGTAAAACTCCGGGTGCGTTGGGGCTTTTTGCTTTCCTGCTGTTTTACTTCTTCCGCCAACGTGTTCCATTCCCCACATTCCGGGCATTGGCCCGACCATTTGGGGGCTTCATACCCGCATTTTTGGCAGACAAAAACCGTCTTAAATTTCATAACGCTCCTACCGGGCCATGGTGGCCAAACCAAAGAAAGACGAAATATCCTGGTCGTTAAACGACAGGTTCGCTTTGACGGAAAACTCGTTGGTTTCCAACGCGTCGCGCATCCACGCGCCCATGGAGAAATAGCGGTTGAACCTAAAGTCCACCCCATAGGTTAAGTTCGGTTTGTTAAACTGGCGGTGATTAATCACGCGGTCGCGGCCCCAATCGGACAGTTCCCCCGTAAATGTAAAGCGGTTGAAAAATTCGTGTTCATAGAACGGGCGCAATTCCATAGCCACGCCGCCCGCGCCGCGAATCATCCCCGCCGATACGCGCGCCCAACGGTTGTAAAGCCCAAAGCGCAAGTCCAGTTTATTGCGTTCCAAATAGTCTTTGGAGTCCAGTTTGTCGTCCTCGTTGCCGATGTTGGCCATACCCGCGCGGTAGAACGTAAAACCGCTGGAGGGGAAGATTTCCAACGCCAGGTCACTGCTGGCTACTTGGGCTTGCGGCATATAGAAAAAGTCATAATCCCAATAAATGCGAAAACGGCTCATTTTGCCCACAAAAGTTTTTACTTCCGTCATGGTTTGTTTTAAGTCCGTCACGCTGTCTTTTACGTCTTGCTTCATTTGCGGGTCTTTAATCAAACTGCCTATTACGCCGTCGCCGTTATCCAAACTGGTCATTACGTTATCGGCTTTGGCTACCACGCCTTTAAGCTGTTCGCTGATTTGGTCCAAATTCTGCACGGAATTGGTTAAATACGGCCGCATGGTGGAAACCATTTGGTTCAAATTGGCCGAAAGCCGCCGTACATCAGCCAAGGCGTCGTTTAAGTTGCGGCCGAATTCCCCCTGCTTGTTGACGCTGTCCACCAATTCTTTTACGCTGGACATGGTTTGCGTAATCATTACGTCCATGGGCAGTTCGTCTGTGCCGTTTACATATTCCCCGTTGGTAATTAAGCCGGAAGCGGCCGAACCTTGCTCCGCTTTTAAGTATTTGGAACCGATAATACCCGTCATTACCACGCTAAAATGGGTGTCTTTATACAAGGGGACGCCCTCGTTAATGGCGGCCACCACAATCACTTGTCCGTTTTCTATTTTAATAGCTTTTACTTTACCCACTTCCACGCCGGAAAGTTTAACCGCCGCTTTGACGGGCAGGCCGGAAACGTCCTGAAATTTGATGTTTACATCATAGGTGCGCGTAATGGAAAATCCGCCCAGGAAATAGAGCGAAAACCCCAATACAAACAACCCGATTACCGTAAAAATGCCTAATTTTGTTTCTGGTTTCATAATTTTTGGTTCCTTATTACATAATAACTGTTTATCTGCCCGCAAGCAGGCGTTTTTTTAATTAGTCCTTGGTTAATTTCATTTGGATAGGCCCGTGGCTGCTGCCGCTGACAAACTGTTTTACATAGGGGTTGTCGGTACGGTTAAATTCGTCCGGGGTGCCTTCCAACAAAACGCGGCCTTCATACAAGAAAGCAATTTTGTCCGCTATCTTAAAAGCGGAGTGCATATCGTGCGTAATTACTACGGAAGTGACATGCAATTTATGTTTCAAATCCAAAATCAAATCGCTGATAATATCCGACATAATCGGGTCCAGCCCGGTCGTCGGTTCATCATACAAAATACATTTGGGGCTTACGGCCAGTACGCGCGCCAGGGCCACGCGCTTTTTCATACCGCCGGAAAGCTCGCTGGGGTTTAGGTGTTCCACATCTTTTAAGCCCACTAACGCCAATTTTTCTTTTACAACATTCGGATAATCCGCTTCCGGCACGTCGGTTAGATATTTAAGCCCGAAGGCCACGTTTTCCCCCACGCTCATGGAGTCAAACAAAGCGCCCTCCTGGAACAAATACCCAAAATGGCGGCGGATAGAGGCCAGTTTTACCTCGCTATGGATTTTGGTGACGTCTTTACCGTCTACCAAAATTTGCCCGCCGTCGGCTTCTTCCAACCGCATTAAACATTTAATCAGCGTGCTTTTGCCGCAGCCGGAGCCGCCCAAAATGCAAAGCACTTGGCCGTCTTCTATTTGCAAGTTGACGTTTTTTAACACCTGTTTAGGGCCAAAACTTTTTTGAAGATTTTTAATTTCTATCATCTTAAATCCCGAACGCGGTTAAAATAGCGGTTAAAAAGTAATCCAGCACCAAAATCAGCACAATGGTTGTCACTACGGCGCCGGTGGTGGATTTTCCCACGCCCTCCGCGCCGCCGCGGGTGCTGATACCTTTATAACAGCACACGGTAGCAATCATAAACGCAAAAATGAAAGATTTTATAAACCCGTGCATAAAATCCGGCACGGCCATAAAAGTTGTAATGTCCGAAAAATACACTTCCCCCGGCACGCCTAGCGCATAGACGGCCACCAAATACCCGCCGAGTACCCCAAACACGTTGGAAAAAACCGTCAGTACCGGCATGGTGAGCAAAAAGGCAAACAGGCGCGGAATCACCAAATAGCGGATAGGGTTGGTGCCCAACGTATAAAGCGCGTCCAGTTGGTCCGTGACCGCCATGGTGCCGATTTGCGCCGTGACCGCCGCCCCCGCCCGGCCGGAAACCACCACGCCGGTCAATACGGGGCCCAGTTCACGGATGAGTGAAAAAGATACAATCGTACCCACAAAAATCGGCTCGCCGAAGATGTTGCCAATGGTGTTGCCCGCTTGCAGGGCCAGTACCATGCCGGTAAACAAACTGGTCAGCGCCGTCACGCCGAAAGAATCCACCCCGATACTCACGCTTTGGCGGACGGCTTGGTCAAACTCAAAGCGGGAGCGCCCCAACCAAAACAGTACGGAGCGGACCATCGCCGCCGCACCGCCCAGTTGGGCCAGTAAATTATCTACTTTTTTACCGATATATGTAAACATTACTTTTTATAAAACCTCGGCACCCGCGGCATCAGCAAGGTGGTTAATTCGTAATCAATGGTTCCGGCCAAGCGGGCCAAATCCGCAAAGCGCACTTGTTCTTGCCCCTGCCGGCCTACCACCACTACTTCATCCCCCACGCGGGCCTCCGGCACGGCGGTAATATCCAGCATGGTCATATCCATCGTCACGTTGCCCAATACGCGGCAGCGTTTGCCGCGCACTAACACTTCCGCCTTGTTGGATAGCGCCCGCAAAAATCCGTCCCCATACCCTAACGGAATGGTGGCAATTTTCATGGGTTTGGGGCAAATAAAACTGCGCCCATAGCTAATGCTTGCTCCGGCCGCTACGTCTTTTACATACACAATGCGCGTTTTGAGCGACATAATGGGCTCAAAGCCGTCTTCCAACCCCAGTTCCGCATGGCCGGGGCGCACCATATCCAAAACCATATCCGGCCGGTGGATAAGCCCCGGCGTGGCGCATAAATGGCATTGGTTGATGTGTATGCCGTGCAAGCGCACATTGGTTAGCGTATCGCGGAAATAGCCGATTTGCTCCTCCGTATAAGCCGGGTCACAATCCGCACTGGAAAGGTGGGAATAGAGCCCGTCCAAAATAACATGCGGGTTATGGGCCAAAAATTGTAAAACCGCCATTACCCCGCCACGGCGGGTACCAATGCGCCCCATGCCGGTATCCTGCTTTACATGGCACAAGGCTTTAATGCCCAGCTTAGCGGCAATATCCGCCACCGCGTGCGCGGCGTCCAAACTGGCAATCGTCACGGCCAGTTTGTTTTTAATGGCGTATTCAAACGCCTCAAACGGATAAATACTGCCCAGTACCAAAATGGGAGTTTTTAAGCCGGCGGCGCGGAGTTCCAAACCTTCTTCCACGGACGCCACCCCAAAAAATTGGCAGAGTTGTTTTTCCTCGGCAAATTTACCCAAAGCCACGGCACCGTGGCCGTAAGCATTGGCTTTCAAAATACCCAAAATTTTAACATCCGGCCCCACCATACCGCGCACTTTGCGCAGGTTGGCTTCGTACTTGGTTAAATCCACTTCCGCCCAAGTGGGGCGCAAAAACGGTTTTTCCATACTTACTCCGGCAGTACCATGGGTTCCGCCGCCATGCCCTCCGGCATGGACATTTCTTCCGGCGTGGGGTTGGTAAACAGGGTGTACTCCCCAATAAAGTGCAAGGGAATATCCCCCACCGGGCCGTTGCGCTGTTTGGCAATAATCAGCGTGGCTTTATTTTTCAAATTCGGGTCATCGCGCTTGTAATAGCCGTCACGGTGGATGAGGGCCACCACGTCGGCATCCTGTTCAATAGAGCCGGATTCGCGCAAGTCGGAAAGTTGCGGTTTGTTATCCTGGCGGCCCTTGTCCTCGTTCTTACGGCTCAACTGGGACAGCGCCAACACCGGCACATTTAAGGTGCGGGCCAAATCTTTTAACTGGCGGGAAATTTCGGACACTTCCTGCTGGCGGCTTTCCGTGCGGCCCGAACCGCGGATTAATTGCAAATAGTCAATGATAATCAGGCCCAATTCTTTGCCTTGTTTGGCCAGTTCGCTGGCTAAACGGCGCGAACGCATGCGGATTTCCGTAATGGAAATGCCGGACGTATCATCTATATACATGGGGGCTTCGGCCAGACGGCTGTATTCGCGCAACAGGTCCCCCCATTTGGCGCGGTCGTACCAGCCGTTGCGCAGTTTGCTTACTTCCGTCATGGAAGCGGCGCCCAACATACGTTCAAACAAAGAGTGCCGCCCCATTTCCAGCGAAAATATCGCCACCGGGAAGCCCTTGGTCACGCACGCAAAATGCGCCATATTCAGCGCCAGAGCGGTTTTACCTTGGCTGGGGCGCGCGCCCAAAATAATTAAGTCCGATTTACGAAACCCGCCTGTTTTATAGTCAAACTCCGTGAGCCCGGTAGGAACACCCTGGATAGGGCTTTTATTTTTGGCGGCGTTTTCAATCATATTCAGCACTTCCGGGGCCATATCTTTGGTGGATACAAAGCCCGTTAAGCGCTGTTTTTGGCTCAAACGGTAAATGGAGTCCGCCGCTTCGTCTAGCAGTTCTTGCGGCTCGTCGGTTTCCTGGTAGCATTTTTGCACTAGCGCGGTAGACGTGCGGATAAGCTCCCGGATAACGGCCTTTCTATATACAATATTGGCGTAATGTTCTATATGGGCGGCGGTGGAAACCTTGCCCACCAGTTCAGTCAGGTACACCTCGCCCCCTAATTTAGCCAACAAATTAGCGGTTTTGAGGGCTTCTGTCACCGTCACCAAGTCCACTGCCTGGCCTTTTTCGGCCAAGTCTTTCATGGCGGAAAAAATCTTTTTGTGGGCATCTTTATAAAAATGTTCCGGCTTGAGGATTTCCAAAGCGCGTTCCACGGCCTCGGCTTCCATCAGCATAGAGCCTAAAACGGCCATTTCCGCATCCAACGCCTGCGGAGGGAGTTTTTCTTCCAGTAAATTACTGATTTTGGGGATAGGCATACGTCCTCTTATAAAATGAAATAAAATCTTTACCGCCGGGTAAAAAAGCGGCTTTTTATTATTGTAGCAATTTTGAACGGCAAACGCGCGCGCAGGAATAGGGCTAGATAAATAAAACCCCCCGGGGGTTTGCCCCGGGGGTAGATGAAGAGCGGATAACCCGTTGTATTTGGGGAGGGTATCCTTACGGTTTGAACGGAGCGTAGCCGTTATTCAGCGTTGTATCAAATTTATCCACTGAGCCCGACCCGCCGGAGTTTCCGCCGGGAATCCACGGTTTAATGATGTCATCTTGGCTGCCGCCACCGCCGGTAGAAGAACCCGTTGAAGTAGTGGGGGTGCCCTCTATGCAGGTACAAGAATAACACTGATACTTTTTAACATTCGGATTACCAAAAGAATCACTCGCGTCTCTCTGCAAGCGGCACTCCTTACCCGGTGTTGAACACGAAGCACCGGTGCTATACCCTCCGCCCACGCACGTCACGCCACAGGCAGAAGTGGAAGGATGCCCCAAATCTTTGCAACTCCACACATACGTTTTAGGACATTCTTTATCCAAAGACGGCTTCCATTGACCGTTTTTACAAACGTAGGTTTTTGTGAGTTTGGTCTTTCCGTCCGGGCACGTCAAAGTTTCTGTTTGCGGTTTCTCCGGGCAAGCCGGGAACGCGCCCAATACCCATTTATAATTGGTAGCGGCACTGCAAGAATAGCTGGCTTTTACCATACCACATTCACAATTTTTTATTTGGTCTGCCGGTTGGGGGCCTTCGCATTTCGGCTCACATTCGGCCGCGGTTTTGCTACACGCGCCCAGTTGGCTAACCCATTTGCCGCTTACGCATTTTTGCGTGGTTTGCGTACCGCAACCGTTGCAACTTTGGCTGCCGCGTACGGCTCCGTCCGTACATTCGGCGGTTTCCGGGGGGACACATTCCGCCACCGTTTTGCTACATTCGCCCAACTGGCTGACCCAACGGCCGCCCACACACGCTTGCGTGGTTTGCACGCCGCAGGTATTACAAACCTGGCTCCCGCGCACTTGGCCGTCCGTGCAAGAGGCAGAAGGCGTCGGGTCCGTGCCTACTCCGTTCCCGTCACCGTCGCTGCCCTCACAGCCGGAAGACGGAAATGTTAGTCCGTCACAGCTGGGGTAATTTTTGTTTAATTTGGCACAATCCGCACCCGTACAGCAAAAACTGCCGTTATGGTAAGACAGCATTTTTAAGGTGTAATCCCCTTTTTTGCTGGTGGCAGATACACCTTCCGCCTGCAAACTGTATGTATAGTTTTTGGTATCACTGGAAGAAACTACGTCCGATAAGTTGGAAAAATTTAAGGTGTACTTTTTATCCATAGCACAGCGACGTTCTTGCTCCGTGCGCACGGCGGACATCATTTCTTCGGCCTCCGTCACTTTCCGGTTTTCTATCACCCGGGTAAATTTAGGAAGCGTGACGGCGGACAGAACGCCTATGACAATAACCACAATAAGCAGTTCCGTAAGCGTAAACGCACGCTTATTCTTTTTAAGATTTTTTTTCATGCTCCCCTCCACATTATTCTAATAGTCTATGAGAAAAACAAAATTATTCAATAGGTTTTTATAAAGCACAAAAAAGCCTGCTATCCTAAAGGATAGCAGGCTTGGTGATAAACTTAACGAACTGTTATTTAGCTTCGGCCGCGGCGGCTTCGGTCTTTTCCGCGGGTTTAGCATCCGGGATAGACGGGGCCACTTCGGTCAGCGCGTCAATTTTAACCGTAATTTTGGCGGTGACGGTGGGTTTCAAATAAATGCCCACTTCGGTTTCGCCCAGGGCTTTAATCGGCATAGTAAGCTCAATGGCTTCTTTTGCAATTTTATGACCCAACGCATTCAAGGCTTTGAAGATGTCCGCCTTGTTTACGGAACCGAATACTACGCCGTCGCTATTGACGGTTTTGGTAAACGGCAAGACCACACCGGCCAGTTTTTCGGCGATGGCGCGGGCTTCGGCCAATTCGGCTTCAATGCGTTTGGCGCGGCGTTCCGCACCTAATTGCCAGTTTTTAATAGAGCCTTCGGTAGCCAATTCCGCAAAGCGGTGCGGCACCAAGTAGTTGCGCGCATAGCCGGGTTTAACTTCTACAATATCGCCGGTCATGCCCAAGTTTTTTACGTTTTGTTTCAAAATAACTTTCATGGGTTGCGCTCCTTCTTATTTCTTAGGCAAGGAATACGGCAAAATGGCCAAATTCCGGTCTCTCTTAATGGCTTTGGTAATCTGGCGCTGGTGTTTGGCGCAAGTACCGGTAATGCGGCGGGAGAGAATCTTGCCGCTTTCCATGGTGAAAGATTTCACAAACTGAAAGTTTTTGTAATCTACGTTTTCAATTTTTTCCGCGCAGACTTTGCAAACTTTTCTTCTGCTTTCAAAGCGCTTTTTAGCCATATACGGGCGGGCCGGGCGTTCCGGGCGGGCGGCCACAGGCGCGGCGGTATTGGCAGCGGGGGTTTTAATTTCTTCTGACATTATTTTTCCCTCTTAAATGGGTTTTGGTTAAAAAGGGACGTCGTCTTCCATCACCGGTTCAACATCGGCGGAAGAGGCGTTTCCCTGGGTTGCAGTACCGTACGAGCCGGCCCCTGCAACGTTAGACTCCAGTATCTGAATCCGGCGGGCCGTCACCTGCATACTGCGGCGGGTTTGGCCGGTCGTTTTATCGGTATATTCGCTGCTGGTCAGGCGGCCTTCCACATAGACAGGCGTGCCTTTTTTGACCCGGTCCTTACAACGTTCTGCCGTCGGGCCCCAAACCACTACGGGAACAAAAACCACATCGTCTTTCCATTCGTTGGTGGTGTTATCCATATAGCGGCGGTTCACGGCAATATCAAAACGGCAGACCGCTTGGCCCTTTTGCGTAAAAGCCACATTGGGGTCCCGCGTGAGTCTGCCCGCTAAAAGCACCAGGTTTTGTTCCGGTAATCTGATTTGTCCCGTCATAAGGTCCTTTTATTTGGAAGCAACGGTCGGCTTTGCTTTAATTTCTTTAGCCAACATCACCATAGAGCGAAGAACTTTTTCATTAAGTTTCATTGCTTCGTTCCAGGTGCCGATAAATTCAGGGTTTGCCTTGAATTTGAGATAGAGGTAGAAACCATCGCGAACATGGTTGACTTCGTGGGTGAATTTTCTTCTGCCCAATTTTTCTTCGCTGGTCACTTCTCCACCGTTTTTCGTGATAAGCTCTTTGGCTTTGGTCACGAATTCGCCCACTTCTCCGTCGGAGAGTTGGGGTTTCACAATCGTTACAGTTTCGTAAGTTCTCATATACTGATTATACTATTTTTGTTTATTTTAGTTAAGTACAAAAAACCACTTCGGGGCGTTTTCCGTCCCGCTGGGGTTTTAAGGAATATCTTTCCGGCACTGCTTCACCAAGGGCCGCGGCAATTCTTTCCTCTTATTTATTATACAAAAATGGCCTTTTTTGCGCAATACAAAAGGGGATTACGGGCGTTTTAAGAAGATTTTTGCGGGCGACGTGGCCCCTTTTATTAAGGAGAGCTTGTTTTCCGCCACGCCCAAATGCTCCGCTAACATAGCGCGCACGGCGGCATTGGCGCGGCCCTGTTCGGCCGGGGCTTTCGTCCAAATTTCAAACGCATCCGGGGCTTTGGTTTCCAACCGGTTTTTCTTTTCCCCCGCGTGAACTTTTACTTTAATATACACGTCCATACAGGTATTGTAGCTTTTTTGCGCCTTTTTTGGGGAAAGCACCCGATAAAAAACCCGGGGATATGAAAAGCACCCCGGGTACGCGCTAAAACAAAAACGCTGTTATTTGCGGGCAATCAGGCTGCGGGCCGTCATATCCGCCGGCTTGGCAAGGCCCATAACGTCCAGTACGGTGACGGCAATATCCCCCAAGTTGCCCGTGGGTTGCATTTGGGCGGTGGGGTGGTCTTTGCTGACGTACACAAAATCCACCAGGTTGGTGGTGTGCGCCGTTTTGGGCATATTGATTTTTTCGTCCCACATTTCTTCCGCGTTGCCGTGGTCGGCCGTGATGAAAACGTCATAATCATTAGCCAACGCGGCTTCGGTCACGGCGCCGGTGCATTCGTCCACCGTTTCCACCGCTTTTACTACGGAATTAAAATTGCCGGTGTGTCCAACCATATCACAGTTGGCAAAGTTGATGACAATAAAGTCATACTTTTGGGTGGCAATTTGTTTGAGCGCCTCGTCTTTGACGATATAGGCTTCCATTTCCGGGTGTTCGGCAAAGGTGGCGGGGTCAAAGCGGCCTTTAATTTCAATGCGGTCTTCGCCTTCGTACGGCTTGATTTGTTTGCCGTTAAAGAAAGACGTGACATGTTTGAATTTTTGCGTTTCCGCCAAGCGCAACTGCTTGAGCCCGGCTTTGGAAATCACTTCGCCCAGCAAATGATTCATACCGCCGCCGTCCGTCATGGAAGGCAACGCATTGTACGGGAAAGAATCGTAATATTTGGTCAAACCGCAATACACGCACGGTACACGGGTGCCGCGGTTTTTGCCCGGGTAGTTGTCGTCAATAAACGCGCGGGTAAGCTGGATGGCGCGGTCTTGGCGGAAGTTAAAGAAAATCACGCTGGAACCGGCTTCCATGCCTTTATAATCGCCCAGTACGGTCGGCGGGATGTATTCGTCCACCATGGGGCCGCCGTCCGGCGTTTGCATGGTTTTGTAGTCCGTTTCCACCACTTCTTCGGCGGTGGAGCCGTGCAAGCCCTGCGCGCGGACAATCAAGTTGTACGCTTTATCGGTCAGGCTCCAATCTTCGCCGCGGTCCATGGCATAATAGCGGCCCTGAATGGTGGCAATTTGGCCAACGCCGTATTCTTTAATTTTTTCTTCCAACGTGCGGATAAACCCGATAGAGCTTTTGGGCGGCGTATCGCGTCCGTCGGCAAAAAAGTGGATATACACTTGTTTGATGCCCTTTTCGGCGGCGTATTTCATAATGGCGTGCAGGTGGTCTTGGTGGGCGTGGACGCCTTCGTCCTGCACCAACCCCATAATGTGCAGGGGTTTATGGTTGTTTACGCAGTTATCTATGCAGGCCGCAAACGGAGCCGACTTAAATAAAGAGCCGTCTTCAATAGTATCTTTCAGGCGTTTTAATTCTTGGATGACAATGCGCCCCGCGCCCATATTCAAATGGCCGACTTCGGACGAGCCCATATACCCCGCGGGCAGGCCCACTTGTTCGCCGGACGCTTCAATTTGCGTATGCGGATACTGTTGCAAATACTTGTCCATATTAGGTGTTTTTGCATTAGACACCGCATTAAACTTGCCGGGCTTGGCATCACCCCAGCCGTCACGAATGATTAATACAACTTTTTTCATACCTTTATTTCTCCTTAAATAGCAGAAGCGGATAACAACTCCGCCCAATTTTTATATTGAAATTGCTGCAAATTTTCTACCGTTTTTACTCCCTGGCCGCTCAAGCGGTTCAAAAAGTAATAAAAAATCTGTTCGGCCATTTTGGTATCGGCCATGGCGCGGTGCCAACCCTGGCAGTTAATGCCCAGTTGTTCGGCCACGCACCCCAAATTATTTTTGGCAAACTTGCCGCTTTTGCGCGCCAGTTTGAGCGTATCCACCACCGGGGCGGGCGGCAGGCGCAAACCGCAGGAGGCAAATTCATGCTGTAAAAACTTGAGGTCAAAATCCGCATTGTGCGCCACCAGCACGCACCCGTCCAACACGGCCAAAAGCCGCGGGGCAATATCGGCAAATGCGGGGGCGCCGGATACCATTTCGTTGGTAATGCCGTGGATAGCCACCACCGCCGGGCTCATGGGAATACCGGGATTAAGCAGGGTGGAAAATTCCTCCACCGGGGCCCCGTTTTGGGTGACGGATACGGCAATTTCACAAATTTTGCCGCCTTCCTTGGGGCATAAGCCGGTTGTTTCCGTATCTAAACAAGCAAATTTAACTTCTTGTAAATTCATTTTTTCTCCTACCAATTCAAATAAACGCGCCAATGCACCGCCCAGCTGATTAAACAAGTGACCCCAAAGCCAAAATAAAAGGCAAAAGAAGACACATCCATCAGCCGGATTTTGCGCGCATACACCACACACGCCCAGCAACCGCACGTTAAAAATAACCAACGCCACCCCGGCAGTAAGCCCGTTAAAAAGAAAATGGCGCGCACCATCATCATAATCCACCGTTCGTCGGCCGTGGGATAATCCCGGCCGTATAAATCTTTTTCCACACAAAAAATAAAGGTGCCCAATACTTTGGTGACCAACATCAGCCCCACACAAAAAATCACCCATTTTTCGGCAAAGAAACTGCCGGTTTCATACAAGGCATGGAACGGCACGCACAACAAAAGCACCAAAAAGTTGAATGTATCGTGCAAGACAAAAGACAGCGTGTTGTGGAATTTGCGCGTACCGCTTATTTTGAACCAACCGTCCGAAAATATATAAAACGCCGTCATGGGGAGCAAGGCCACCCAGCCGGGCACCTCTGTAATTCCGCACAAGGACCACGGCATGGTTAAGTACAGGCGGCACAGCACCATGGCCGCCGCCCAAAACAAAATGCCGCGCGCCAGCGCCAACTTCCAGGGGTGACATTCCCCATAGCAGTAAAACCGCTTGCCGTATAAGGCAAAATCGGCAATATAATAAGCTAAAAACAGACGCCAAAAAACTATCATTTATCCTCCTGATTAGGCAGGGCAAGCGTAAACACACTGCCTTGGCCGGGCCTGGAGAAAACCGTTAAAGTTCCCCCATGGGCCTGCACAATTTGGCGGCTGATAAACAGCCCCAACCCGTAGCCCCGGCTATCCGAATGTACTTGCCGGTATTTTTGAAAAACGGTTTGTTGCTCCTGCGGAGTAAGCCCGATACCGCTATCCGCCACCGAAAGGAGCGTTTCCCGGGCGGTTTGCTGTGCTTCCACCCGCACAAAACCTTGCTGTGTAAATTTAACCGCATTGGAAACCAAATTAACCACCACGCGGCGCAGTAATTTTTCGTCCGCCTGCACCCACATATCCGGCACCGTGGTTGTGATTTCCAGGCCCTTTTCCTTGGCCGCGGGCAACAGGGTGTCCACCGCATAGCGCGCTAAATCTTTCAAATTCACCCGGGCCAAATGCGGGGTGAGCATACCCGCTTCCAACCGGGAAACATCCAACACATCTTCCAATAATGCGGATAAATTCCGGGCGGCCTCGTCCATCAGCCGCAAGTATTCTTTTTCTTCCTGCGGGGAAGCCTTGCCGCTGGATAAAATATATAAATAACCCTGGAGCCCCAAAAGCGGCGCGCGCAAATCGTGCGCGACGGAGCGGAACACGTTTTCTTTCATTTCGCTTAATTGGGCCTGCACCTGCAAAAGTTGGTAATCTTTCAAATCCGCCGTCATTTTATTGAAAGAGGCAATCAGCGTTTGGAATTCCCCCCAACCTAAATTTTCGTCTACTTTTTGGTCTAAATTCCCACGGCTCACTTCACGCGCGGCTTTATCCAAGGCGCTAATCGGCTCGCCCAAACTTTCGGCAAAAGTAAGCGCGCCGAAATAAGCCAGCGTGGCAATCGCCAACATAAACAGTAAAATAATAATGTTGGTATAATAAAGCCCGCGGAACGCCTCGGCCTTTAGCTGGAGTACCACCGCATAAGTGCCCCAAATGGGCGTAGGCGCAAAGGCCCCCACAAAAACCTCTTTAGGGCTCCGGACGGACGGAATTAAACGGGTTTTACCGGCAAACAGTTTTTGCATTTGTTCCGGCGCAATATGCAGCGGCACCTGGTTATTGCCGTAAAAAAATTGTCCGTCCTGGCCTACAATATAAATTTGGCCCGTCCGGCCGATGTACTGCTCCTGCACGCGGGACAACAGGCCAAAAAAGCTCATAATCCCGTACAGATAATTTCCGCCGGGCAGTGGGGTCACAAATTCGCTCACCGGGCGGCCCTCCACCACTTCAAACCCGCTTACGGACAAATTTTTTTCGTCCGGCATAGGCAAAAATTCGTCTTGGGATAAATCCAATTTAGGCACTTTGGCTAAAAAACTTTTTTCACCCACGCGGGCCATTTCTTTGCCGTTTTTATCCAATACGGCCAGCATTAAAAAATCCGGGTTGGAGGTCAAGGCCGTACGCAAAACCGGTTTCGGGTCTTTCCCCGCGCGCAACGCTTCGGCCAAATTTTGCCCGAACGCCAAGCGCCAACCTAAGTCTTCTATGTGTTGGTTAATGGAAGAAGCCACAATTTGCGCCAAATTGGCGTGCGTACCCAAAATGCTGTCTTTTACTTTACCTTGATAAAAAGTAAGTAAAAGCGCCATGGGAATCAGCGGCATCAGCACTACGGTTAAAAACAGCTTAAAAAGTTTTGAAAATATAGACATACTTTACCTTGTATTATTATAGCAATTCCCGCGCCCTGATAGGGGAAACAGGCCCAAAGACCTGTTTGCGCCTAGGCCCAAATGCCCGCGCCAGGCAGGCCCTAGGGCCCTGGCGGCGCCCCGGTAAAAACGGTAGACTATAAGTATGAAAGCATACAACCAATTAAAAACATTATTCTTTGGAGTGGATAAATCCATCAGCCAAGCCGCCGGACGGGCCGCCTTACGCGCTCAAAGGCAAGATGTGGTTTTGCTTTCCGCGCAAGAAGCCGCTTTTATTTATAGGCAAAACCAACGCATTGTACGCACCCTTACTCCGGGGTGTGCCTTATTCAAAAAAGCGGGGCGCACGTCCCACGGCGTATGGGGTTCCGTTTGTTGCGCCAAAAAAATGTTTTAGTTTTAATCCTCCTACTTACCCCCCGGTGTTCTACCCTGCACCGGGGTTTTTTATCGGTAAAAAATATAGTGTTTATCCGGCTCTGCCCTGCGCCGGGTTTTATATATAAAAAAGGAACCTCTCGTAAGAGAGGTTCCTTTTTAGTCCGGCAAACTGTTTAGTTTTTGGCTTTTTTGATGCCGTCAATCACTTTGGGAAGCAGTTGGCGTACATCCCCCACAAAACCGTATTTGCACACATTGAAGATAGGAGCATTGGCGTCTTTATTGACGGCGATAATCGTATCGCTGTGTTCCATACCCACAATATGCTGTACCGCGCCGGAAATACCGCACGCAATATAAAGTTTGGCGGCTACCGTCACGCCGGATTGGCCCACCTGTTTTTCTTTGGGTTTGAGGCCCAGGTCAATCGCCGCGCGGGAAGCACCCACCGTGCCGCCCAGCTCTTGCGCCATGGTTTCCAACATATCAAACCCGGCTTTGTCTTTCATCCCGCGGCCACCGGCCAAAACCACTTCGGCTTCGTCCAGTTTTTGCCCGCCGGAAACAGGGTCCATTTGTTTGCTGATAATGCGCACTTTGCCGGCGGAGGCAGGCACGGCAATTACTTCATTTACCACTTGCGCCATCGCCCCGGGGCGGGAAAGCACTTTCTTAAATACGTTCGGGCGAACGGTGGACATTTGCGGCCGGTAATCCGGGCATTTAATATCCGCCATAATGTTGCCGCCAAACGCGGGGCGGGTTTGGATTAGGAG
>UQFW01000024.1 GCA_900540405.1 Candidatus Avelusimicrobium faecicola
AGCCGGATTACGCCGTGCAGGACGGGCGCATTATTACCGGCAAAAGTGCGGCGGCGGTAATAGAATTTGCCTTTTTGATTTTGCAAGCCGTGGCCGGGAAAGAAACAGCCGACAAAACCAAAAAAGAAATTTACTACCAACCGCGCTAAACCGCGCGCATTTTTACAACTCCGGGCTTTCTTTGGGTAAGCCCGGGGTTTTTTATGGGAACTCTCCGCAAAAAAAATTACGCCGCACCCGGCAAACTTTTATACAATAAAAGGATATTAAAATGAAACGAATAAAAAATATCCCTAGGGAGGGTTCTTTGAAATGCTAAAAATTGCTAAAGAGTTATTACCAACTTCCACATTCACTTGCGGGCCGAGCCAAGGGCACCCGCTCTTGCGCCAAACGCCTGTCTGCCAAACGCTTTTTGAACGCAGCCACCGCGCCAAAGATATTTCCACCGACGGCTTATATAAAGAAGCCACGGAAAATTTGAAAAATTTACTTTCCCTGCCACCGGATTATACCGTTATTTTCTTTTTAGGCGGCGCCACCCCGGCGCTGGACGCGGTGATGTGGAACTTGGTGACGAACTCCGTTTCCGGCCTGGTGTTTGGGGCGTTTTCCAAATTATGGTGCCAAAAAATTGCGGACCGCTTGGGCGACAACGTCATAAAAGATTTTAAGGTAGCCAAAGAGGGCGAATTTTTCCCTTCCGAAAAACCCAACTACAACGCCAGCTTAGTCGTGCTGACGCCTAACGAAACTTCTACCGGGGTGCAAATTCCCAATGAATATTTGGAAAACGCCTGGAAAGCCCGCGGCGAAGATACCTTAATTGCGTGGGACTGCACCAGTTGCGCAGGCGGACGGGAACTGCCCAAAGGCCAGTTTGATGTAATGCTTTTTTCCATGCAAAAATGTTTTGGCGTGGGCGGCGGGAGCAGTGTAATTATTTTAAGCCCCAAAGCCGTCAAACGCATTGACGAAGCCAAAAAATACCGCACCGTGCCTTACGCGCTGGATTTGGGCGAAGCCGTCAAAAAAGCACAAGAAAAATGCCAAACGGTCAACACCCCCTCCACCACCAATATCTGGATGTTCAACGAAGCCTGCAAATGGATGTTGGATAACGGCGGCCTAAAAGCCATGGACGCGCTTTGCCGCAAACACGCAAACGCCGTGCTGAATTTTGCCAAAAAATGCGGCTATTTGGCCCCGCTGATTAAGGACGAAAAATTCCGCTCCTACACCACCCTTACGCTGGAAGTGACCGACCCCGCCATTAAAGATGCGGATATTTCCGCCGCCTTAAAAGCCACCGGGGCCGCTAACCTGGCCGACGGAATAAAAAAATATTCTTCCGTAAAGCAAAATTCACTGCGTATCGGGTGCTTCCCGTTTGTGGATATTAACGGCACGGAACAATTTGAAAAACTTTTTAACTGCGTAGACCTGATTGTAAAAGATTTGCGCGCCCAAAAATAGGAGATTTTATGAACATTTTAATTGCCGATAAATTCCCCGCCCATTGGACGGAAGAACTAAAAAAACGCGGGCACGCCGTCACGCTCCGCCCGGAACTGGACGAAACCACCCTGCCCGCCGCCGTGGCGGATACGGAAGTTTTAATCGTGCGCAGTACCAAAGTGCCCGCGGCGGTAATAAATGCCGCCGCCCGGCTAAAACTTATCATCCGCGCCGGAGCCGGGTTTGACACCATAGACTTCAAACACGCCGCCCAAAAAGGGGTTGCCGTGTGCAACTGCCCCGGCACTAACTCTATTGCGGTGGCGGAACTGGCCCTGGGCCTTTTACTGGCGTTGGACCGCCGTCTATACCACAACACGCGGGACTTAAACGCCGGCGTGTGGAACAAAAAAGAATACAGCAAAGCGCGGGGCCTTTACGGCCGCACGCTGGGGATTATCGGCCTGGGGCACATTGGGCAAGAAGTCGCCAAACGCGCGCAAGCCTTTGGGATGCGCCTGGTGGCGTTTGACCCCTATGCCACGGCGGACACCTTCGCCCGCCTGAACATTACGCCCATGGCGGATATTTACACGTTAGCCGCCGCCAGTGACGCAGTCACCGTCCACTTGCCGGACACACCGCAAACGCATGGGTTGTTCAACCAAAAATTCTTTGCCGCCTTAAAAGACGGCGCTACTTTCATCAATACGGCGCGCGGCGGCCTGGTAAACACGCCGGATTTAATTGCCGCCGCCAAGGCCAAACACTTGCGCGTGGGGTTAGATGTGTACGAAAACGAACCCAAAGCCACCGACAACGCGTTTGATTTTGCCCCATTTGCGGATTTGGACTGTTTTTACGGCACCCACCACATTGGCGCATCCACAGACCAAGCGCAAGATGCCGTGGCAGAATGTGCCGTAAACATTGTGGACACCTTCGCCCAAACAGGAAATTTTTTACACAAGGTAAACTAATATGGCAACCGTAAAACCGTTTAAGGGCCTGCGCCCTACCAAAGATTTTGAACGTATCGCCTGCCCTCCATACGACGTGATTAGCTCGCAAGAGGCGCGGGAAATGGCGCAAGGAAACCCGGAGTCTTTCCTGCATATAGACAAGCCGGAAATTGACCTGCCCGAAGGAACAGACCCGTATTCCCCCGCCGTATACGCCAAAGCGCGGGAAAACTTCCTCCGCTTTCAGCAGGAGGGCTTGCTCACGCAAGACGCCACCCCCCACTATTATTTGTACGCCCAAACCATGGCCGGGCGCACGCAATACGGGCTGGTGGCGGCGGTTTCCACCCTGGAATACGACAAAGGCATTATCCGCAAGCACGAACTGACCCGCAAGGATAAAGAGTTAGACCGCAGTAAACACGTTCAGGCGCTGCACGCCACTACCGGGCCGGTGTTTTTAACCTACCCGGACGACCCGGATATTGACCGCACCGTAGCCGGAGTGATTAGTGATTTTCCCGTCTGCTCTTTTATGGCGGATGACGGCATACGCCACACTTTTTGGGTGATTAGCGACCCGGACGATATGGCTAAAATAGAGGAGGCTTTCAAAAAAATCCCGGTTTTGTATATTGCCGACGGACACCACCGCTCCGCCGCCGCGGGGAATGTGGCCGCTATGCTACGCAAAAAATATCCCGCGCAAGGGGAGGAGGCTTCTTTCAATTACTTTTTGGCGGTTATTTTCCCGGCCAGCCAGTTGTTTATTATGGACTACAACCGTTTGGTAAAAGACTTAAACGGCCGCACGCCGGAAGAATTTATCCAAGCGCTTAAAAAGGATTTTTACGTTCAGGCTACCGGGCTCGCCAAACCCACGCGCCGCCACAGCTTCGGAATGTACTTCGGCGGCCAGTGGTATACGCTAACCGCTAAAAAAGAATCGTTTAACGAGGAAGACCCCGTCAGCCGGCTGGACGTAAGTATTCTGCAAAGAAACGTCCTCCAACCGCTACTGAACATTGGGGACCCGCGCACCGATAAACGCATAGACTTTGTGGGCGGTATCCGCGGGGTGGCGGAGCTGGAACGCCGCGTAAACAACGGGGAATTTAAGGTGGCGTTTTCCATGTACCCCACGTCCATAGAAGAATTAATAAAAGTGGCGGATGCCCAGTTGATTATGCCCCCTAAATCCACCTGGTTTGAACCGAAACTGCGCAGTGGGCTGGTGGTGTATAAATATAACGAAAAGGACTTCCAATAGAGGTTTTAATACCTGTTGTTTTAACACGAAGGGCCGGAATATTTTAATATTCCGGCCCTTTTTGTATATCGGAAAAACGCTCTTAAAAACGGAAAGAGATAGAGCCTTCCGCCCCCAAACCGTAATGGGCATAGTTAGCGGCTAAACTTAAATCCAAATAAGACGGCAATTTGAAATTCAGCCCGGCCGTTGCGCGCGCGGTGGCGGCGTATTCACTGGTGCCCTCCAAGGCGCTATCCAACGCGGCCCGGTTAATGTGCAACGTGGTGTAATCCACCCCGCCGCCCACATAAGGAACCACATATTTGAACTTCATGGAAAGCACCAAGCTGGCGTTGTAATGCGTGGCGGAAAAATCCCGCGCGCTGGCACTATGCGCGGCCACCACTAACATAGGCTGAAAGGAGTGCAAAACCTCGCTCGGGCGCGTAATGCCCCAGCGCAAGCCGCCGCCGGCAATCGTCATCCCCTCAAAACTGCTGGCGCGGATAAATCCGTCTATGCGAAACGGCATGCCAATATCCGCCTGCAACCACGGATACCACACCGTACCGACTTCTTCCCTATCCCCCAACGCGGTTTGTTGGCGGGCGCTGTGGGTTTCCCCGTTGGCCTCGCTCATTTTGAACACCATTCCGGCGCGCGGGCCGATTTGAAAGCCCCCCCAACCCAACACACGCCCGGTGGTATAAGTTCCGGCGCCGATTAAGCCGCCCAAATCTTTCGTAAACGCGCGCACGTTAGCCTGCGTCACATGGGAGCCGAAATCGTCCCAAGTGTTGCGCGCCTGGGCCCCGGTGGCTCCTAACGCCACCACCAACGCCGCCAATAAAATCTTCTTCAAATCCATGGTCAACCTCTTGTATAAAATAAAAACGGTATTATGGGATAAATTCTATTTTATCCCCCACGCGCACACGCCCTTTTAGCGTGCCTGCGGGCAATTCAAGCGCCTGCCGCGCCGCCCAAAAAATGCGGCTTATGCGCCACGGCTTAAAATTTTCCAATACGCCCACCACAACCCCGGCTTTGTCACAAAAAAGTACGTCTATGGCAAAATTCATAAAACACATGTGGATTTGCTGGCAC
Organism: Candidatus Avelusimicrobium faecicola; assembly: GCA_900540405.1. GTDB lineage: Bacteria > Elusimicrobiota > Elusimicrobia > Elusimicrobiales > Elusimicrobiaceae > Avelusimicrobium > Avelusimicrobium faecicola. The sequence continues at coordinate 4,780 of UQFW01000024.1, forward strand.
GGCGCCAGTAAAAGCCCACTGCCCGCGGCTAAATTTTTGCGGAACATGAGCCCCAACAGCCGCGTTTTGAAACTGCGCGCTTCTTCCACCCGCTCCGCCACGGTAAAACCGCTACTTATGTGTTTGCATTTCATCTTGTTGTGCTAACGCTTTTAACCGGGTTTTTATAGTTTCTAAAAGCGTTTCATCTAAAAATTTAACAGGCTCCGGCGGTTTTATACTAAACTGCCCGCCCTGCTTAAAAACCAAAAAAGTAAGGGCTATTTCCCCATTTATTTCCACTTCTGCAATCCACATACCGCTATGCGTTTTAGCCGCGCGGAAATCCTGCACTGTAAAAGTCACAGTATCACGCTCCAAACGGCAAGGGGTTTTACAGGTAGTTAAAAACTCGTACACTGGGCGGGTAAGCAATTTAACATTGGCATACTTGCCCCGGCTGAGCGGTAATTGCACCGCTGCGTTTTGGCGGGTAATTTTTTCCACCGTAAACGCCTGCCCATACGTTAAATTCAAAGCGCCTGCCGGTATGGCCAAACACAAGCCGGCTACCGCCGGCAGGCACCGTAAAAACATTACGCGTTTACCCGTTCTACATAAGAACCGTCGCGCGTATCCACCAGCACCGTGTCGCCTTCGTTAATAAAAAGCGGTACTTTAATAACGGTGCCCGTTTCCAGGGTGGCTTCCTTGGTCATATTGGCCACGGTGTCGCCTTTTACGCCGGGAACGGTAGACGCAATTTTGAGCGGTACTTTAATGGGCAAATCAATGCTGAAAAGTTGGTTGTTGATATACAACCCGGTCACTTCCATATTATCTTTCAGATATTTTTTCTGGTCGCCCAGTTTTTCAAGCGGCACTTCCACTTGTTCATAATCGTTGCTGTTCATGAAGGTAGCTCTGTCGCCGGAGGTATACAAATAAGTAAAAGGGCGTTTTTCCACGTCTACTTCTTTGAATTTATCTTCCGGGCGGTAGGCCGTTTCAATCAACGCCCCGGTATGAATGTTGCGCAATTTTACACGCACGACGGCACGCGCCTGCGATTTGCGGTGATGCTGGTAGTCCAAAATTTCTACAAGTTGTCCGTTTTCGTCTTCAAAAATAAGACCTTCATGGAATTCGGTTGTGCTTAACATATATTACCTCTTTTTCGGGCCGTGGCCCTTACTAATTTTTTGTCAATTTTTGGGAGCCGTCCGCGGTGACCAAAAAAGTGTCTTCCCAACGTACGCCCCATTTTCCGGCAAAGTAAATGCCGGGTTCCACCGTCACGGGCATTCCCGCTTCCAACACGGCTACGCTGCGCGGCCCCAACAACGGGCTGTCGTGCGTTTCCAAACCCACTCCATGCCCCAGCGAGTGGAAAAACTGTTTGCCGTATCCGGCCGCCTCTATCAAACGGCGGGCCGCGGCGTCGGCATCTTTGCAGGCCAGGCCCGCGCGCAAACTTTTAGCGCCCGCGCGGTACGCCTGGTGTACCAACGCCCAAACGGCGCGGTATTCTTCCGGCTCGTTATCGCCATGCCACCAACTGCGGGTCATATCGGAGCTGTACCCCTCATATAAACAGCCAAAATCCATCAGTACGGCTTCGTTATTTTTCAGTTTGCGGGTTTTGGACGGCGTATGGTGTGCATCCGCCGTATTTTCCCCAAAGCAAACAATGTTAAAGGGAATAGCATCCGCCCCGCCGGCAATCATTTGCGAAGCAATTAAACACGCCACCGCGTGTTCCGTCATACCGGTTTTGATAAGGGGCTTTACCTTCTTAAACGCATCAGAAGCAATTTGGCAGGATTTTTTCAGCCGCGCAATTTCGTCTTCGTACTTTACCATGCGCATTTCGTCCACCAGTCCCCCGGCGGACACCAACCCCGCTTGCGTAAGCTGTTGGCCGAGGACAAAATTTACTTTGGCGGGCGCAAAACCCACCGTTTTGATTTTTTTATCCTGAATAAAGGCCAACGCGCCGTCCACCATGCCTCCGTCCACGTCCACAATTTTCATAAAGGACGCGGCAGGCGCCATTTTGGGCGCTATCATGGTGCGGGTAAAGCAATATGCTTTGGAGGGAGTCACCAAAAAAACGGCTTCCCCCTCCGATAAATCCACCCCGCACAAATAACGCATTTCCAGCGCGTTTACCGTCAGATAACCGCCCAACTGCGCATCTTTCAACACGCGGCGTAAATCCGACATTCTTTTTTGTGCTAAATCTTTTGCCGGCATATTATTTTTTGGTTAAAATTTCTCCGCCCGTGCTGGCCACACACAAGGAATCTTCCAACCGCACGCCGTATTTACCGGGCAGATAAATACCGGGTTCCACGGTCACAATGTTTCCTTCCGCCAACACTTCGTTGGATTCCTGGCTGTTGTACGGGGTTTCGTGGTTTTCCATACCCATACCATGCCCGGTACCGTGGTTGAAATATTCGCCGTATCCGGCGGCGTTGATAATTACGCGGGCCGCATTATCCACCGCGCGGGTAGCCACGCCGGGCCGAATGGCCTGAATACCGGCTTTGCGCGCTTCATCCACCGCGTGCCAAATGGTTTTATATTCGGCCGGTTCGTTGGAGCCGTGCCACCAGCTGCGGGTAATATCGGAACAATAGCCGTTATACACACAGCCGAAATCCATTAAAATAGCATCTTCGGCTTCCAGTTTGCGGGCGCCCGTCACATGGTGCGGGTTGGCGGTGTCCGGCCCGAAGCCCACAATCGTAAAGAAAGAAGTAGTAGTGGCCCCGTGCGTGCGCATATATTTTTCCAGTTCGGCGGCCACGTCCAGTTCCGTCATACCGGTTTTAATTAAGGGTTTTACATATTCGTACGCTTGGTAGGCAATACGGCAGGCATCGCGAATTATTTGAATTTCTTGCGCATCTTTTACTTCGCGCAATTTGCTGATAAAACTGGCACATTCCGTAAAACCGTTTTGCGCCAGCACCTTGCCGGAGGCATAGCCTTCTTTGGCGGCGTCAAAACCGACGCGGCGCAAGTTTAAGGCTTTGGCTTTGGCAACAGCCGTGTTCAGGCGGTCTTCGTCTGCTTGCGTTGTCATAAACGGGGCGCGGGCCGCAACGTCGTGCAGATAGAGTGCGCGCGTAAAGCAAAAAACATCCGTTTGGGTAATTAAAAACACCGCTTCATGCGGGTAAAAATAAAAACCGCCCAAGTAAAATTGGTCCAAATTGTCCGTGACGATAAATCCGTCCAATTCCTCTTTTTTCATCAACTTGCGTAAAGCAAGAATTTTTTCCGGCACTTGTTTTTTATTCATATTTTTTACCGCCTTGTATATATATGTATATCATATCAATTTTTGCCAAAGCGGCACAATACAAACTATAAATTTTTTTTGCAATTTTTTCCGCTTGCACGGTAGAATATAATATAATAAGTTATAGTGTGGATTAAAAGAATGAAACGCTTACTTTTATTATTTACTTTTTTAACGTTTCTTATGCCGGCCGTTTGGGCGGGAGTGTTTACTTCTTCCGACGGGCAGTTTACTATAGATATGCCCGCCGGATGGGTGACTGCGCCCGACACGCAAGCCGTACTGGGCCTGAAAAAAGGCACGGCCGAAATTATCATCCGCACGGATAAATCCTGCAAAACCGAAAGTTGCCTGGAACAAAAAATCACCCAGGATTTAGCCTCCGTTAAAGCCAAAAAAATGAAAGTGATAGGCAACACTTACACCGGCGAAGACATCAAACGCATTGATTTTTCCACCGGGGAGCCGTTTTTTTACATCAGCTATTTTTCCCCCAAGGCGGATTTCAGCTCCGGCTATTTTTTGGTAAACTCCACCGCGTACAGCATTTTGGCTAAAAATTTATCGTATGCGGAAACAGACCTCATTTTTTCGTTTATTTATCCGGCGGTAAAAAAAGCCAAAACCGCCGCTCCCAAACCGGCCGCCGCGCAAGACGAGGATTTTTCGCTGAATATGGACTTGCAGGACCCGCGCGCCTATGATATTGCCGCCGCGCCGCAAGTGGAAGAAACCTCTTTACTGCCGGAACCGTCTGCCGGGCAGAAACAGCCGCAAGCCAAGTCCCCCGCCCAACCTGCCGCAAAACAGGCTCCGGCGGCCCGCCGCTATGCGCACGCGCTCAAAACACGTTTAGCCCAATGGCGCCCCCATACGTTAGTGACGGACGGCATGCCGCCCTATATCCGCCGCGCCGGGCACGCATTTGATGTGTTCATCCTTTTATTGGCCCTGTATTTAGGGGTATTGGGTGCAAGCTGTGTGGCGCGTTGGTTTGTGCCCGCCAAAAAGAATTTGCAAAAAGTGAACCCCAATTCGCTCTATCCGTTAAAATTTAAGCGTTTATACGGCACGCCGTCGCTCATTTTCCGCGCGCGGGATAACCAGGGCAACACGCTCATTTCGCTATCGGCCCGGTGGGATTCCCTGTTTTTATTTACCGGGGCCGCCGTGGCGGTACTGGCACTGGCGGTAATGGCTGTGGCCGGGGTTTTGCAAACAACGGATTTACTGCCGGTTTCCGCCTTTGCTTACAACACGCTGTACTCGGCCGCCTCGTTAGCTATACCGCTGGGGCTTTTGGTATTTTTCTGCGGGGTGGTGTGGTCCCAACTGATGTTAAGGGAAATTACCCTGTATGACCGCCGCGGGCAAAAGGCGGTACTCGTCTTGCAAAAAGGTTTTGGGCTATTCAAAGAATGTTATGAAATTTATTTTGCCAAATCCAAAGATGTGATTTTGTTGGAACGCAAACGCTGGCGTTTTTACCGCCAATGGACTATGCGCACCAAAGAAGGGCATTGGCTGGCGGATATTACGGAAGATAACCGCCTAAAAGCCGTTTTGCGCAAACCGTTCGGGCATTTATGGGGGCTCTTGCGCGCCAGCTACCGCATAAACGGACAAATGGACAGCGTGGGAGAAATATCCAATGCGTGTACCGCTTTTGATTTTTTCACTTGTAATTTAGACAAACCCCAAGCCATTGAAGCGCGCGATATGTTAGCCGCCGCGTTGGTCATTAACATACGCGATAAAGACAAATGGTATCCGTGGTTTAACTGATTTTGATATTTTCAAAACTCCCGCAAAACCCACCCATAAAAAACCCCGCAAAAGCGGGGTTTTTCTTTTGCTTTCACGCCTTTTACACCCAACAAAGTAGCACTGCGGATAAAAAATTTTTCATTTTTTCATTATAGCAATTTCCCCGTGCCTGCACAGGTAAAACAATTTTGGTATCCTATATAAGATATGAAACATTTTTGCATACTGATTTTTCTTTTTTTCCCCCTTTTTTCCGGCGCACAAATTTTGCAAACAGACGTGCAGGCGCGCCTAAACACGCCCGCTTTGCAAGGTGCCTGGTGGGCGGGCGAAGCCGGATTTGCCGGCGAAGAACCTTTGTTTTCTATCCGGGCAGAACAACGCATGGCGCCGGCCTCCACCTTAAAACTGATTACCAGCGCCGCGGCCTTGGAAACTTTCGGCCCGGACTACCGCTTTGAAACCCGCCTGTATGCCAACGCCGCGCCGGACGAAAACGGCACGTTGGCGGGCGACCTGTATGTGCGCGGCGGGGGCGACCCGGCCCTCGGCTCCCTGCGTCCCAAAGGCGGGGAAGATGCCGCTACCGTGCTTACCCGCTGGGCCAAAAAACTCAAGCAAGCGGGCATACAGCACGTTTGCGGCAACATTTATGCGGATGATTCTCTGTTTGAAGGTTTATCCGTCGGGCGGAAAGTGAATTGGGAAAATATGGGCAACTATTATGCCGCCCCGGTTTCCGCCTTGGCTATTGCGGATAATTCTTTCCGCATTTATTTTGATGCCCAGCCCTTGCACGGCCGCTTGGCGCGGGTGAGCGGCATGAAGCCGCAAGTGCCGGGCGTGCAAATTACGTCCTTCGCCACGGCGGACGCGCTCAACCGCAAAGACAATACTTATGTATACGCCGCCCCCGGCCAATACCAACTGACCCTTTACGGCACGCTTCCGGCGGGCTTACAGGGGTTTTCCGTAGCGGCGGCACTGCCGGAGCCGGCATTGTTTGCCGTGCAGTATTTCAAGCAGATTTTGCAGAAAAACGGCATTACGGTTGACGGACAGGCCAAAGTTTTATCCGCCGCGCCGGACTACCAAAAAATGCGCCTCTTATATACCCAGTATTCCGTGCCGCTTAAAGATATTTTGTATGTGGTCAACAAGCGCAGTTTTAATTTCTATGCCGAAATGCTCGCCCGCAATTTAGCCGTACACGCGGGCGAAAAAGGCACCATGGAAAACGGCCTTAAACAGTTGGAAAAATGGCTCCGCAGTAAAAATATTCCGCTCCAAGATGTAGTGCTGTATGACGCCAGCGGCCTTTCGCGCGATAATATGCTCTCCGCCCGTGCGCTGACCGGCACGCTAAACGCCATGGCGCAAAGCCCTTATTTTGAAACGTATTACAACACCCTTGCCACGCCGAACGACCGCGGGGATTTGCTGGTTTTACGCCGCTTTTTGGCCCCGCAAAAACGCATAGAAAACGTGCGCGTAAAGGGCGGCACCATAGACGGCGTAAAGGCACTGGCCGGATATGTAAAAAATGCAGACGGAAAATTAATCAGTTTTGCCTTTATAGCCAATAATTTGGACCATAAAAACGAATCCGTTTTCCGCCTGCACGAAAACATCATAAAGCTACTACTGGAAACCCGCGAAGAACCCAACCGATAACCGCCGGAAAAGGGTGATTTTCAAGGCCCTTTCCTATCCGGCAAACCGCATTTTCCCAATAAAAAACCGCCCTGCGTAAATACGTTTACACAGGGCGGTTTTTTATGGTACGGTAAAATTAACTTTCCGTCACGCTGATTGTTTTCCACTTGCCTTGCCACACGCGCCACACCATCAGCACAGCCGTCAGCGCGGCATAAAACGTCAGCCAGCTCCATACCCAAAATACGGATAATTTCAAGCGGTACACAATCAGCCACGTCCCCGGGATTAACAACCCCCACGCGCAAAATAACATCACATACATATAAAATTTGGTGTCCCCCGCGCCGCGCAGGGTTTCGCCGAAGATTAGATAAGTGGCATCAAACAGCACAAAGCAACTCATCAGTTTCATCAGCGGATAAGTTTTGGCGGCAATTTCCGCCGCGTTGGGCGCGCCCGCCGGGATAAACAACCCCACAAAAAACGGCGCAAAAAAGAAGAACATGCCCCCCACCGCTCCGGCATACACATACCCCAGTTTGCACGCATTTTTAAGCACTTTCAGGGTCAAATCGGGCCGTTTTAAGCCCTGGTATTTACTGGCTAAAATTTGTATGCCCATGCCCATACCCAAAATAACCATAAACACCGCCGGCTGCATAGACATTACAATATTGTTGGCCTCCAGGGACAAAACATCAATACTCCCCACCATAAACGTAAACAAGGTAAACGACAAAATATCCATTAAAAAACCAAACCCGTTAGGCAGCCCAAAGCGCACTAGGCGCGTAAACACCGGTTTATAAAATCCGGCCAAGCGGCTAATCTTAAAATCCCGGCGCACCTTGCCCGCGCAAATAAGCGTGCAATAAATAATCGTCATGGAGGCACAACCGATAATCGTGGCCCAGGCCGCCCCGATAATCCCCATTTGCGGGAAACCCAACTTGCCGAAAATCATTACATAATCTAACCCAATGTTAATTACGTTGCCTGCCAAACTGGCCCACATGGGCACTTTAGTCCGCCCGCGCCCGCTGAAAAAACTGGCCAGCGCACTGTTAATAACCGTGAGTCCCGCAAATAAATTTAATAAGCCAAAGTATTGGGTTTCCAACGCGCGCACGGCCTCGGCATGGCCAAAAGAATGAATGATTGCCACCCCCACCGGTGTTAAAGCCGCCAATAAAACGGAAGACAACAGGGCCAGCAGTACGCCCTGCCATAAAGATACCGTCACGGAAGCGTATTTCTTTTTAGCGTAAAATTGGGAAATAAACACGCTGGTATAACTGGCCAGCCCCATAAACAAGGAAGAAAACGTCATGGCTAATACGCCGGCGGGCACACACGCCGCCAAAGCCTCGTGCGAATACCACGCCAAAAACATACGGTCGGCAAATTGCATAATCACTTGCGCGGCCATGGTAATAATTAGCGGATAAGATAAAAACCACAACTCGGTCAGGGAGGCGGGCTCTGCTTTTTTGTGCAACATAAAAAACACCTTTTTACTACTACAAACCTTTTTTCCTACGACAAAAAAGACCTGCTCTGGGAGCAGGTCTGTTCAGTAGTTAAACTTAAAATTACAGTTTGCGAACTTTTACTGCTTTCGGGCCTTTTTCAGACTCTACGATATCAAATTCAACTTCCTGACCTTCAGCTAAGGTTTTGAAACCATCGCCTTGGATTTCCTGATAGTGAACAAAGAGATCTTTGGAACCATCTTCGGGGGTCACGAAACCGTAACCTTTCTGGTCGTTAAACCATTTTACTTTTCCTTTAGCCATTTTACTTTTTACTTCCTTGTTTAATTATATCAAGTACTTGAACTTAACAAGTACCTACAATTATTATACTATAAATCCCGCCGATTTGCGCAAGTATTTTTTTAATTTTTATTTTTGCGCGGCGGCTCTTTTTAATAGTATATAATATTTTTATGGCTTTACTGGAATGCGTACCCAACATTTCTTTATCGGCGGCGGAGGACGTCCGCCGGGTGGCCTGTGCCGTGCAAAACACGCCGGGCGCTACCCTGTTGCATACCGATTCCAACCCCGCCGCCAACCGCACAGTGCTTACTTTTGCGGGCACGGCGGAGGCGGTTTTTCAGGCGGCGCGCGCGTGCCTAAAAACCACGCTGGAGCTTGCGGATATGTGCTTGCACCGCGGGGCGCACCCGCGTTTGGGGGCCCTGGATGTTTGCCCTTTTGTGCCCGTCAGTGGCATTACATTGCAGGAAGCGGCCCGGTTAGCGGTGCGCTTTGGGCAGTTGGCCGCGCAAGAATTTAATGTGCCGGTGTATTTGTACGAAGCCGCCGCGCGGCGCGCCCAAACACGCAACTTGGCGGACGTGCGCCGCGGGGAATATGAAAGCCTGCCGCAAAAATTGCAAACGCTCCCGCCGGATTTCGGCCCCTGCGTGTTTAATGCCGGGGTTGCCAAAACCGGCGCCAGTGTAATAGGTGCGCGGCCGTTTTTAATTGCGTTTAACATCAATCTCAACACGCAAGACCCGGCCCCGGCCAAAAAAATTGCCGCCGTTCTGCGTGAAAAAAACGGCGGCTTAAAAGCCGTTAAAGCCATTGGTTGGTATATGGAAAATTTCCGCCGCGCGCAAATATCCTGCAACTTAACGGACTTTACCCAAACAGGCCCCGCGCAAGTGTTTGCGGCCGCCCAAAAAGAAGCTCAAAAACTGGGTTTTATGGCTACCGGGTGCGAATTAGTGGGCCTTATCCCCCTGCAAGCGCTCCTAGCGGCCGGGCGCTTTTACGCGCCGGAGCAGACGGACGAAACCGCCCTCATCCGCGCCGCCGTCAACGGCTTATCATTAAGTGATGTAAAACCGTTCAACCCCCAGGAACAAATTTTGGAATACCGCCTAAAAGCCCTTACAACGCGTTAGCCAACTGCACAAATTGCGTTAAGCCCACTTGCTCGGCGCGCACGGTAAGCGGCAGGGAAAGCGCGGCCAGCGCCGCTGTAATTTTTTCCTTAGGGTAGCCGCATAAAGCCAGCGAATTAAACAGCGTTTTCCGGCGGTGCAAAAAGGCCGCGCGCACCACTTTGGCAAAGCGGCCCCACAACGCGGGCGGCACAATGGGCGCGGGCAGTTTTTCAAAGGTCAAAACGGCGCTTTCCACTTTAGGGGGCGGATTAAAACTCCCCTTGCCCACATTACACAATAATTTTATTTGCGCGCGCGCCTGGCTGAGAATAGACAGCGGGCCGTAAAACTCCGTGCCCGGGGCGGCCTGCACGCGGTTGGCCTGCTCTTTTTGAAACATAAAAACGGCGGAATAAAATTGCGGGAAAGCGAGCGCTTTATCCAAAATAGCGGCGGCATCCACATACGGCAAATTGCCCACAAATCCGGTCGGTTCGTTTTTAAGCGCGCCGGGCGGAAGGCGCGTAAAATCCCCCTCCAAAATTTTTACACCCGCTTGCGGCGGCAGATTTTTGTTTAGAAATTCAATCATTTCCGGGTCAATTTCCGCCGCCGAAAAACCCGTAAACCCGGCCGCAATTAACGCGAATGTAAGCGCCCCTTTGCCGGGGCCGATTTCCACCATTTGCGCGCCTTTCAAACGTAGCGCCGCCTGCGTGATTTCTTCAATCACACGCTGGTTTACCAAAAAATGTTGTCCGTACCGCTGGCGCATATTACGCATAAATTACTCCTCTTGCAAAACGCGCAAATTGCGTTTTGCCGTTTTGTTTTTGGGGTTTAATTGTAAGGCTTGCAAATAAAAATTTTCCGCCGCTTTATCGTCCCCCGCTATAACGGCCGCCGTGCCGAGCCCCATAAGCGGCAAATAGTCGCCCGGAGCCTCTTTTTGGGCCTTGTAAAATTCCTCCGCCGCGGCGGCGGAATTGCCCGCCACCAAATGCGCCAAGCCCAATAGTAAAGCGGTTTCCGCTCCGGCGGGAGTGTCCGCCGCACTTAAATCTTCCACCGCGCTTTTGACTAGCACCAACCACGATTTCCCCGTCACCCAAAGGCCCATATCGTTGCCCACAATGCGCGGGTCATACGCGGCGCGGGGCGCGGAGGTGTTCTCTTGCGTGAGGGCATACGGGGCGGCGTAATCCTGCGTGCGCCCTTGCAAGGAAAGCGAAATATCATATTTATTTTGCCCTTGTGCCACCGCATGCTGAAGCCCCGCCACAAAGGTTTTTATTTGTTCCTCGCGCTCCTGCGGGGTGGCGGCGTTTAACACAAAACTGCGGTTAAAGGCCATGGGCAGAACGGTGTTTTCGTTAGGGATAGCCCTGGAGGCGTGGATTTTTTCGTAGGCTTGTTCAAAGCGGGTGGAACGGTTTTTAGGCGCGATTTTGGGCGTTTGTTGCAACGGCGTGTATTGAATAGCCACCTCTATTTGAACCTCTTTATTAGCGGGCACGCGGGAGAGATTTTGGCTAAAGTTGGCAATTTCTTTTTGGAACGCCTCCGCCGTGCGGCCGTTAGAGCGGTACACCGCGTTGAGGGCCAGGCCGTCCTGCTTAAAACGCACGATAGAAAACGCGCCGTCCAACGTGTCGCGCGCGTCCTGCGGGCGGTTTTGTTCATACAACAGTTTAGCCAGGCGCAGGCGGGCCACAAAATCGCCCGGTTTGGTGCGTACCGCTTTTTTATAAAATTTCAACGCTTGTGCGGGGCGGTTTGTTTTTTCGTACAGGGCGCCTAAAGAAAGCATGGCGTCTTCGTAATGGACAAACAAAGAAAGTGCTTTTTTGAAACTTTCCTCCGCCTGGGCATCCCGCCCCAAAGTTTCATACAGGGCCCCTAATTGGTAATGGTACAGCGGCTCCCGCGGGGCCAGTTCCACCGCGCGGCGCAGGTGGTCCAAAGCGCTATCCCAATTTTTTTGCACGGCATAGGTGGAGCCTAAATTCATTTGCGTATCGGCCTTGTTGGGGTCTAACCGGGCGGAGCGCATAAAGTATTCGTGCGCTTGCTGAACATCCCCTTTCCACCCATAGGCAATACCCAACAGTTGGTAGGCCAGGGCGTTTTGCGGGTCCAAAGAGAGGGCCTCGCGGTATTCGCTCATGGCTTCATCCACCTTGCCGCTCCAATAGAGTGCCGCCCCCAAAAGCAAAAAGGCCATGGGGTCTTTGGGGTTTTTGATGACGGCCTTGGCAAAAGAGTTTTGCGCCTCGGCATAGCGCGAAAGGCCCATTTCCATGAGTCCGCGGTGCATATCGGTACGGGATTGGTCCTGCATGATTTTATCCCACACGGTGGTGGAATAATCGGTACGGATACTTTCCCGCCCAAACGAAAACGGAAACACGCCCCCGCACACCGGGGCGGCCGCCACGCACACACAAAGCAAAAACAAAACTATTTTGCGCATAAATATATGATAGATAAAAACCGCGCCGCACGGCAACCGCCTAGTTAGGCTAGGCCCCATAAATAGGGTGGCAGATAGCGCGGCCCATAGATAGTGCGTTCCCACAGATAGGGCCGCCCACATAGATAATAGGGCCACATAGATAGTGTAGCCATAGATAGTGCCCCCACCTAAACAACAAGGGCCCGCTTTACGCGGGCCCCTGTTAAAACTACTGTTGCGTTTGGGTTAGCTAGTTAGCAACTCCCTGGCCGGATTCGCCCTGATTACTATCTCCGCCATACCCACGCATATCTACATTCTTATCCGTTTCAGCATAACCGGTTTGGGGTTTGTAGTTCAAACCGTTTTTGCATACTAAGTTCAGGTATGCAAGCACATCAGATACACTCATGCGTTGATTGCCATACACATCACATCCGTTGGTATCATAAAACGGCTTGTTGTATACAGCATGGTAAGCATTACGCCACCTACCGGTACCGCCCGAGCTATCCGCTTTGCCACCGCTCCAAGCGTTATAACCGGATACCGTCTCTCTTCTTTTAGCTCTATCACTATTTTGCTTACCATGGGAAGAAAGGCGCGAAGGCGGCAAACTAATCGCATTCCCTTGTTGGTAAGGCCGTTGCATAACAGCAAGAGGGAAATAACCGTCTTTACCTATACCTCTTTCAAGCAAAGCATCCGTATAGCCCTTGAAGTCAGACGGATAAGGCGGCACAGTGATACCTTGTACATCTCCGCTATCCCAGTAGCTGTGGTCGTAATAGCCCCAGTGATACCGGCCGTCTATTTGCTTCGTTGTGGTACCGTTCTTCCTCACGCAGCCGGAGGCGGAAACACCCGTAAAACGCGGGTCCATACAGTTGCTTCCTTTTACTTTAACCGTTTGCATAGGGAACAAGTAAGAATCCGGCCCCACATATACGGCAAACGTACCGAACACGTTATTTAATTCCGCCCGTTGCGGTACCCGCGGGTCTGCGGACATTTGGGCAATAGACCGCGCCAAATAACACACGCTCGTCACCGGTACGGTATTCACATCTCCCGGTTTCTTGGACATATAATCCAACACAATCAGATAGTCGTGAATAGTCAACCACCATTGCCCTTTCGTTTTTTCTTGGCCCAAAATACGTTCGGCCGTGGCAATCACCTGTTCGGCTTTCTTGTTAGACCTATCCAACTCAGCAAACTGCGGGTCACTCGCTGGCGCATTGGATTCTTGCAATTTTTTGCGGTTTTGTTTATTTTCTTCAATCGCTTTTTTGCTCTCCGCAATAACCGTGCCCAATACTGCTTTAGCTTTTACTTGGCATTCTCTACACCAAATAGGGTTGTCTTTATACGCCGCATTAATCGTTTGAGACAACGGCTTTTCGTTTGCAAAAGTATAGAACGTCGCCGTATTATCGCACGAATAATTTGCCAGTTCTCCTCCTTCCTGTACGTTAACAACAGGAATCGGATTTGGAGCAGGCTCAACCTTTTCGTTAGCCACCGGCACATCATCCGCGGCGGTACGCTGGCTGGAGCGTTCCACGGCTTTCCAGTTTACAACGGCTTTTACTTTACCGTCTGCACCGCTCAAGTCAAACCCGGGTTTCAATTTACCCTGCGCATCAAACGCGGCGGGATATTCTTTTTTAAGAACTTCGCGGGCGTCCTTAATACGGTAATCTTGCAAGCGGTTGGCGCCATTTACTTTTGCAGTACCGGCAATGGGCTCAATAAATTGCGGGTCCACTTTTACCGGAATTACTTGTCCGTCAACCTCGTAATTAATAACAGCCGATATATCGTATTCCTTAAAGTCTTTAGTAGAAGGAATAGTCAAGGTAGATTCCGGGCTGTTATTTTGAACCTTTTTACCCAAAATAGCCAAGTCCGTAAATACGCACGGAGTCACCAACTCAAACGCATTGTCTTGGCGTTCTTTACGCTTGAATACTTTGTCGTTCGTTTTTTCGTTCCCGGCCGAGCGCCCACTGCGGCGTTGGATGTAGCTACGGTCAAAGTCAAAATAGACCATAGGCATAGCCGGCAACTTGGCGTTGTTGTTGCTGGGTTTACCCGTAATAGCCAACGGCTGTTTGGTAATCAACCCGCGGATATAGCGTAAATCCAAGCGGCCAAACGCTTCTTTGGCCTGCGCATACGCTTCCCCATAACCGGGTTCTTTTTCCAATTCATAGAAGGTATTGGCTTTGCTACCCAACATTTGGGCCAAAACCAAAATGGTTTCTTCTTTGAATTTGCGGTATTCAAACTCCTGCCCCGCCGCGATGTAGATTACACAGTCGTGGTAGTTGATTTCCGGGTCTTTATCCACATTGTTCCCGTTATCACCGGCGTTGGGGTTCATATCTTCATAACTATAACGCCCTTGCACACGGCCATTCTGTTGGGAACGGCGGGCAAAGTTATTACCCACCAGCTCGCCACCTTCTTTGCGGGCTTTTTCCAAAGAATGGTTCAAAACATCAATTTCTTTCTTTAATGCGCTGGCAGTGTAAGTTTTACCTTCCACTTTTACCGTTTTAGCGCCATTTTTCTGTTTAGCTTGGCTTTCCAAATATTTTAATTGGCCTTTAGCCACAGAAAGCAAGCGGTAGCCTTCTTCCAAAGACACTTGAGGGCCTACATATTCCGCCCCCGTAGAGGTAGCTTTGGTGTACTGGCGGGAGCTGTCAAACCCGCACAGGCGCAAGTTTCTGTTGGCAAACGGGCTGTTGTTGCGTGCCACTACAAAGTGGTAGGCGTTCCATTTGGAATAATTGCCCGAGAGCTTCATAGAGTAAACTTTGTTAATTTCAAAGTCTTTGCACGCGGCTTTACCGTCCCCATTGGCAGAGGTAATATCCGCATTCGTCATAGCGCCTTTTAACCCGGCTTTACCAAACAAGTTAACGCCCAGACAATCGGCACGGGTTTTTAAGAAACCGCCACCTTGAGCTTTAGCATCTTGCCATTTGCAGCCCAAGGCGCCGCCGCCTTTTTCATTTTGACACCATTTCTTAAATTGCCCCAAAATAACTACTTCGGGTGCTGCTTTTTTCATTTCCTCTGCAGTTTTGTACAAACCTTTATTACATTTACAACCGGCGTCCTGGGCA
Organism: Candidatus Avelusimicrobium faecicola; assembly: GCA_900540405.1. Classification (GTDB taxonomy): domain Bacteria; phylum Elusimicrobiota; class Elusimicrobia; order Elusimicrobiales; family Elusimicrobiaceae; genus Avelusimicrobium; species Avelusimicrobium faecicola. The sequence goes on from UQFW01000024.1 coordinate 19,992, forward strand.
TCACTGCCACTGGCGCCAAACATCTCGCCCATGGCACCGTCGTCTTCACCGGTCAGCAAGCAGTTAATAACACCGCCCAAAATGTTTTGGGCCAGCTTGTCGCCCCAGTCAATCCAGTTCCATTTGCGGTTGAATTTCTTTTCCCATTCCATTTGGGAGCGGGTCTTCATCAAATCCCACCACCACGGGGTAATGCTGTTGAAACCAAAGCCGTGTTTCAAGTCACTCGCGCCGCCGCCGTGACGGTCACTAGAGCCGGACAAACCGCCAATGCGGCCCGGGTTGATAGGCGCAAACTGCGCATCCCGCAAGGCTTGCATGGCGTTGCCTTTGCTTAACGCCTCTTTGGAACGGCGCGCCAGTTCCGCATTGCCCATGCCAAAATAACCGCGGGAAGGTTTCCCCGCCGCTTGCAAGGGTTGCAAAGATACCGGCTTCGGCGCGGTGCGCGGGCCGGAGGCACGCACTTTTTTAGCGGCGCCTTTCAAACTGCCGCCCCACGGGGTGACGTTCAAACCGCCGCCCGCACTGGCCATAGGCGCGCGGCCCATTTCTTTAATTTTAGTAGCAGAACGGCGGAACGCGGCACGGGTGGCCGGGGCCGCCTTTCTTCTGTAAATGTTTGTGGTCGTTTCCGTGCTGGGCCCGGTGGACGAATATGAAGAGCCCGACGACGTATCGCCAAGGCCGCTGCGGTCGTACTCTTCCATGGAGTCCTCCGCGGAAGAAGAATCTTCTTCGCCCGAGCCAAACCCTTTAATCAGGCTCAACGGGTCACGCGCGGAAAGCTGGGCAATTTGACCGTCCGGGTCCGTCACGGCCGTATCAAAGCCGTAGCGTTCGGGGTCAAAAGCCGTTTCCTCGCTAGACGGGGCAATAACAGGTTCTTCGTTCACTTGGCCGCTGTATTTGTACAAAAACGGCAGCAACAAGAGCGCCACTAATGCGGCAATGAAGAACGGCGCATCGCGTTTGGTCCGCTCAAAGAGCGTCTTTTTCGGGCGGCCGTTGCTCCCAATCTTGGAGGAAATACGGTTAGCGAAAGACGGAGAAGCAGCGGTTTTGCTGTTCTTTATCTTATCGCTAAAGGTAAAACTGTCTTTTTTCTCCTCTTTAGTAGAAGAACCAAAGATAGGGAAAATAGACTTTTTCTCTTTCTTTTCCTCTGGCATAAATGCCTCCTATAAAAAATAAATTCTTTTTTGCGTATAAATATAAGCCAGGCTGGAATTGCCGAACCTTACGGTTCCCAATTACACAACCTCGCACACTTGCAAATTGTCCTTCTTAACTACCCCCGGCCGAAACCGGGCACCCTGCATAGCTATACTAATATGTTAGCAACTGAAACGCAAATAATCAAGGCCTATTTTTTGCCTAGTCGCGTTTTTGGGTGGCTTCGTCCAAATAACTCCAGTTTTTCGTATCCGAAAGGTCCGTCTCCGGGAAGAAATCACTGGGGGCGGAACTGCCACTGCCCCCCCACACCGGGATATTAAACGTGCCTTGCACGCTTTCTTTTACTTGCTGTTCCGAAAATTGCTCCGGGTTGGGCACATAGTCTTCCAAATTTACTTCCTTGGCCTCTTTGCCGGTGCGTTCGGCCTCGTCCTCGGCCGCCTGTTTATCATTTTGATATTTGGCGTATTCCACACAGGCTTTAT
>UQFW01000025.1 GCA_900540405.1 Candidatus Avelusimicrobium faecicola
TTCCTCCACCGACGAAGAAACCGTGGAGAACTGGCGCAAAATGTTAATAGCCGTGCCCATTACCTGGCTCAAGCGGTTGCCCGTCGTGCCTACATAGTCCACCGCCAGCACACTTTCCGCCGTAATAGTGCGCTTAAATTGAATAATACCGCTGGCGTAATCCACCGTGTAATCGGTACCACGGGTCAGCAAACGCCATTTACTTTCGTACGTTCCGCCGCCCATAACGTCGGAAGCGGTGCGGGATACGGGCACGAAGTCGTTATCGGAATTGTTAGCATCCAAATAAATTTCTTCCGTACCGGAGGAAATACCGCCCATTAAAGAACGCCAGTTATTGTAGACGGCAATATCCACCGTATTGGCCCCGGTAGTATCCGGCTTGATATTGCCGCCGAAAGTTAAATCGTAATAAGTGCGGCGTTTATAGTCCGCATCCGACAAGGTGGAAATAGCCAATACACTGCTGCCGACGAATTGCTTTTGCTTGCTGGAACCTTTGGTTTGGGAGCCAATCAGCCGCACGTCCAAATCTTTATACTGTAAGTGCATTTTGGCCCCGAACAACTGCTTTTGATAGGTAATAAATTCCGTTTCCGGCAGGGATAAATCAATATCCCCAAATTCCGCCAACTGCACAATTTCGCCCGGTTTGCCGCGGTACGCCACGGAGATTGTTTTTTCTTCCTCGCGTTGGTCGTCGTAGTCAATATCCACAAACACGCGGTCCAAAATTTTACCCTGCATTTTTAATTGGAGTTCCTGTTGCATGGTATTGCTGGACGTATCGCGTTCTTCGGTGGAGTTGTTTTTATCCTCTTTGTATTTTTTGGCTTCCATTTTGAAGCCCAGCACATAGCGCCCCGTCAAAGCAATACTGGTTCCGTACAGCGGCAGGGACAGCGTGGGGTTAAGCAAGGTTAAGTCCGGGATGGGCTCCGGGTCTTTATCCAACTTATACGCGCCCTCTACGGCAGTGACCGCCTGGCGCCAAAAAGCATTGGTGTATTTAAGCAGTTGGGCATCATCCGGCGTATCGGGTATTTCCAGGGCTTTTTCCTCGGCGGCCTGTTGGTCTTCGGCAAAAATATCGTATTGGGATTTATCCACCAGGCTATACGGCAATTCCTCCGCCCGGAGCTGGGGCGGAAACACAAACTGGCTTATTAATAAAAGGCTTATCAGTAGCCGGGGAATCTTCATGGGGATAAAATACCTCATTTTCCATTTTATGAAATTTAGCCGCCCTTTGCCGATAATTTTATCGTATGCGCGCGATAAAAAGCCCCGGAAAAACCATATTCCGGGGCATGTTTAACAATTGCTGTCAAAACGGCTTATTGGGGAATGGTATAAGAAACACTCCGTGTCGGCGTACCATGCTCCACAATGTGGAACACCAGGGTATCGCCTTTGCGCAGTTCAATCGGTCCGAAAGCGGCCTCGGCATGCGCGTAAGAAAACGGCGTATACAAATGGTTTAAGGCTACGGAGTATATCCAACTGCCGTGACGGTATAAAGAAATGGAGGAAATACTTTCGGTCGTTTCAATTTGCATGGCTTCTCGGCCAAACACCCGCACCGCCATCGCCCCGCGGCCGGTATCATACGCGCGGATTAACTGGCGGATACCGTCTGCCGTGACGGCCATAGAGCTTTCTATCCCTACCGTACCGCTGTGGACACCCAATACATAACCTTCCGCATCCAACACCGGGGAGCCGCAAAAACCGCTGGGGTCTTCTATAAAGCGGTAATCGCCCATCATTCTAAAACCGGTGACATTTTTAATATTGCGCATTAAGGCAACCGGTTTTAGCTGCTCGGTATGAAACACCGTATAGCCAAAGGAAAAAGCATTCATGCCCGCGCGGGCCGGCTCCGGCGCTAAACGCAAAGCCGTCACTTTCCCGGCCAATTCGTTCGGCAACCGCACCAACGAAGCATCAATCGCGTTCGGCCCCCAACCGCCGCCGGCCGCAATTTTCAAATCGTAATTATGGATTTTGCCCGCGGCATCCAACAAGCGCAGGCGGATAGACCTGCCTTTTCCGCCCCCCACATGGTACGGTACCACGGCCCATAAGCGGGAACGGCCGTGCTTAAAATCTTCCAAAATAAAACCGGTGGAGCGCAGGCCCCCCTGGTTCATACCAATTACCTGTACTAACGCATGGGGCATTTTAGTAAAAACTTCGCGCTTGGAGTAAACCTTCACTCTGTGCTGGGCACGCACCCGTTCCACCTGCGCCATGGCCCGTTGCTGTACCTTGGAAAGTGATTCCCCGGCCTTTTGGCCAATGCGTTTCAGTGCATTAAAGGCTTTATTGCCTTGCGCCTGCGAAACAGGTGCCAAAAAAACACATAAACAAACTAGCGTCAAAATTTTTTTCATAGCATCTCCTTATTTATAGAATAGCATTAATAGAGCCCGGTAAACAGAGTCTTTAGGCCCATACCCACCAGGGCCAAAAGGCCCATATTCCCCCGAACACAAAGGATATTTGTTAAAATGTAAATATGCGTATCAGTATTTTTACAAAATACATTGCCAAAAGCCTGCTCACGTTTTTTGTGGCCGTGGTGGGCATTTTAACCTTGGTTATTTTTATGAACCACTTTATCCGCGTGCTGAATATGGCCATGGCCTACGGCACCGGGTTCGGGTGGATTGTGTCTTCCCTGCTCAACATTCTGCCGGATGTATTTTGTTTAAGCGCGCCGATGGCCTTTCAAATAGCGGTCTTGCTGACCCTAACCAACATGAGCGAACACGGCGAACTGATAGCTTTGCGCGCGGCGGGGTTTTCGTTTAAGGAAATTGTCCGCCCGCTACTAGCGTGTGCGGTGGGGCTTTCCGTATTATTAATTGTCACCGGCAACTGGTTAAGCCCGCGCAGTTATAAAAAATTTCTGGACCGCCGCGACGAAGCCCGCAGTAAAATTACCAAAGTGACCTTAGAGCCCAAAACCTTCTTAAACCTGGGGGAATGGGAGCTGTATTTGGAAAATTTAGACGAAAAAAGCGGCGAAGCGCACCAAATTCATTTAATCAAAAAAGGGGATAACGGCGCATTAAGCACCAAAGTAAACGCCGCTACCGGCAAAATTGTACTGACGGACACCGCTATCGGCCTGCAACTGACGGACGGCCAAATGCAACGCATTGACGCCAAAGATTCCGCCTCCATTATCGCGGCGAATTTTGACAACTACACCATGAGCATTTCCTTAACCAAAGACCACCGCCGCAAACAGCGGGTATCCGAACAGACCACCACCAAACTGTTGCGCCGCATACAAGCGGGCACGCTTCTCAAAGAAACCGTCAACGAATACCGCACCGAAATCAGCGTGCGCAACGTGCTGGCGTTATCCCCTATTTTAATGCTATTTATCAGCTGCCCGCTGGGGTTTTCGCTCGGCAAGCGCACCAACAAGGGCTGGGGCATGCTGTTTAGCGTAATTATTATTTTTGCGTTTTATTTACTGATGACACTGGGGCTCAGTATAGGTAAAAAATATGCGTGTCTTTCCTATGTGGCGCCGTGTTTGCCGTTTTTTGTGGGCGTTTTTGTGGCCCAATATCTATGGAAAAAGAGGCTTAATATCTAATGCCGCGTATCTATTTTTATATCGCCCGGAAATTTTGGGGGCCGTTTTTATTTGCCCTGGGTGTTTTTGCCGCCCTGGTGGTACTGGGGGATACCTTTGAAAAATTAAAAACCCTCAATAACGGCTATTCCACTTTGGGGGCCGTTTTGAGCTATTCCCTGGCTACGTTCCCCAACTGGCTGGCTACCATTATGCCGGTGGCGTGTTTATTGGGGGCCATATCCGTTATTTCGGAAATGGTGGCTAATGGGGAATGGACCGCGTGCGTGGCGGGCGGGTTTTCCCCCAAACAATTATTTATCCCCGTAGTAGTTTGCCTTTTACTGGTGACGGGCCTAACTATGCTCATGCAGGAATTTGTCGTTCCTCCCTTAAACATTAAGGCGGAAACCATTTACTACACCAAAATAAAACCGCAGGAAGGTTTTAACCTGCAAACGGAATATGACGTAGCTATGAAAATTTCCCCCCACCAAATGCTTTACGCTAAAAAGGTGGATTTATCGGCCGGGAAAATGGAAGAAATTTCCCTGGATACTTACGACAGCGTATGGAACATTTCCAACCAAATTGTGGCAACCTCCATGACGTGGGATGAAAACCGCCACGCGTGGACGTTTCAAGACGGCACCAAACGCACCTTTGTAGACAAAATGGACACGCAAGAAGAACATTTTGATTTAGCCGATTCCCCGGTATCCACCGCCCCGGCGGATATGTCCGTCAACCGCACGGAAAGCAAACTGTTAAGCATACGCGATTTAAGCAAAAGAATCCGCTTTTTTAAGCAAAGCGGCCTGGCCTATTACGAGGCCGAAACCGTCCGCCAAGCCAAACTGGCCACGCCGTTCGTCACGCTGATTATGTGCTTATTGGGTATTCCGTTTGCTATCAGTATGCGGCGTAAAAGCAAAATTTTGAATATTTTGGCCTCTATGGTGATTGCGTTTACTTTTTGGTGGTTGATTTCCATGTTTACTTCCATTGGGGAAAACGGCTACATCAACCCGTTTTTGGCCGGGTGGGGCCCGGTAATTGTATTTGGCATAGTGGTATTTTTTGAATTTAAGTGGCTTAAATTATAAAAGCTAACCTATAATGCAACTCCCCGGTGGGCCATACAGCCTGCCGGGGAGTTTTTTTCTGTCAGAAAACAGCGTTAGTTTAGCTCGTCGCCGGATAGGGCGCCTTGCTCCGTTAAATACGCCCGCAACGCTTCCCCTTCGGCCAAATCCAATACGCTCAAGCGGTTGGTGCGGACGTGGACATCATATTTCCCTGCCGCCAATAACTTACCCGCTTCGCGCCGGGCCGCGCGGTGTTCTTCGTTTTCGTCTTCCGGCTGCAACAGTTTCAACGCATCCAGGGCGGAAATTTCTTCCTTTTCCCGCGCATTTACATTGGCCCCGTGTTCCACCAAAATCCGGGTTAAATTCAAATCTTCCTGCTGAACGGCCCACATTAAAGGCGTATAGCCGTAATGGTCTGCGCCATCCACTTTGGCTCCGGCCGCCAAAAGCACGCGGGCCGAGTCCGCCGCTTTGCAACGCGCCGCCCACGCCAAAGCCGTCAAGCCGCGGGCATCTTCCTGCTCGGTCTGCGCCCCATGGGCCGCTAAAAATTCCGTAATTTCCGCCTGATTGTTAATGCACGAGGCCATTAACGGCGTGCGGCCGTCGTCCGTAGCGGCATTTACATCCGCCCCGGCCTCTACCAAAAAGTGCGCCACGTCCGTTTTACCTTGCAGGGCGGCTATCGTCAGCGCGCCGGTGCCGTCTGGCAGTGCGGCATTTAAGGAAGCCCCGCGCACCGCCAAAAAGCGCACCACTTCCGCATTTCCGCCTTGCACGGCTACCAACAGCGGGGTCCACCCGCTGGACAAATGCCATTTTACATCCGCCCCGGCCTCCACCCAGCGCTTTACGCTGGCTAAATCGCCGGTTAAGGCGGCATCAAACAAAGCCTTGTTGATTTGGGCTTTTTCTTGGGTTTGCGTAGTCATAAAAATCCTATTTATTTTGGGAAAGTACGCGGTGGATGGAAGACAATAAATCGTCCGTATCAAACGGCTTAAACAGTACGCCGTCCGCCCCCAAACGCTGTGCTTCCGCCACAATGGTATCTTGCCGCAGGCCCGTCACCATTAATACTTTTACCGACGGCAAATGTTTTTTGAGTTTGGCCAAAATATCCAGGCCGTTTTCGGTAGGGAAGAAAATATCCAACAGCACCAGTTCCACTCCGCTGCCGTTAATGTGGGCGAACAATTCGGCCGAGCCGCCTGCCTCCAACGCCACTTCAAAGCCGGAAGACTCCAGCACGTTGCGTATAGCAGAACGCAAGATTACGGAATCGTCCACTAAAGCTATTTTAACCATTTTCCCCTCTATTTAAGATACGGAGCCACCAATTTGGCCCCAAAGTCCAACATAGCCTGGGTATCTTTTTTGGTGGCCGTTTCGGCATAGACCCGCAGGAGCGGCTCCGTGCCGGACGGACGAATGAGTACCCATTCATCATTTTCTAAAATTACTTTTAAGCCGTCGGCCGTGTAAATTTCGGCAATTTTATGCCCGTTGATTTTTTTAGGCAATTTTTTGCGCATTTTTTCCACCACGGCGGCTTTATCCATGGGTTTGGTAATGGGCAAATCTTTACGCAAATAGACGGATGCCCCGTATTCCGCGGCTACTTCCGCACATAGTTCGCTGGCTTTTTTGCCCGTGACGGCCATTACTTCCAGGAAGGTAAGCGCCACCATTAAACCGTCGCGGTCCGGCAGACTGCCTTTCCACGCGTACCCGCCGGATTCTTCCACGCCAAAGGCCACATCATCCAAAAAGATACGCTCCGCCACGTTTTTGAAACCGACGCCCACTTCTTCAAACAGCATTTCGTGCTTGCGGGCAATGCGTTTGAGCAGGTAGCCCATGGAATACGTTTCCACCACGTTGCCTTTTAAGCGTTTATTTTTGATTAAATAATCCAACAAAACAGCCGCCAGCACGCACGGGGTTAAATAAGTGCCCTTTTCGTCAATCAGTGCCACGCGGTCGCCGTCGCCGTCAAAGGCAATACCCAAAACGGCTTTTTTATCCAAGACGGTTTTTTTAAGCTCCGCCAGGTTTTTTTCCACCGGCTCCGGCTGGATACCGTTAAAAGTGGGGTCATGCTGTGCGCGAAGCGCAATCACGCGCGCCGGAGCTAACAGGCGCTCCAAATACCCGCTGGCCGCACCGTACATATAGTCCATCACCACTTTGCCTTTCATAGCGGCAATTTTTTTCATATTCACATGGGAGGACACATATTTCAAATAAACATCGGTCAAATCTTTCTTTTCCGCTTTTTGCCCGTATAAGGACAAAATGGAATTTTGGTCCAGCAACTGTTCCACTTCTTTCGTCACACGGGTGGGTGCGGAACCGCCCGCCAGTTTAATTTTAATACCGTTATATTGGGCCGGGTTGTGGCTGGCCGTCACCATAACGGCTAACCAAAATTTGCTGATAGTTAAGCAACTGGCTACCGGGGTGGAAACCGGGCATTCGCCCAGCGTGACATTTAATTTATTGGAACGGAAAATAGCGGCAATATCCGCGGCAAAAATGTCCGACATAAAACGCCGGTCATACCCTACAAAAATTTTAGAGGTTTTGCCTTCTTCTTCGGCGGGGGCGTTTTCGTTAATAAAATCCGCCAAGGCTTGCGCCACGCGGCGCACGTTTTCAAAAGTAAAATCCCAAGCGATTACGCCTCTCCAACCGTCGGTACCAAATTTAATATTTGTTGCCATACAATCTCCTTATAAAATCACCGCCCCCGCAAAACCGCGCGGGCGGCATTTGCCGCTAAAACATAAAAAAGTGGAGGTGGGGGGATTCGCACCCCCGTCCGAACATCCTTTCCGCCAAGGCGCTACAAGTTTAGCTCTGTTTGGTTAACCGCGCCCTAAACACAGAGCGGCAAGAACGCGGTTTGTTCCGTTTGGCTTACGCACGGGAAGACGAAACGCGCCGCCCGTGCGGCATTTCACATAATGACCGTGACCTTTCAGCGTGTGAAAAGCACCGAAAGCACGGTGGGACTAAGCGTTAGCCCAAGCAACATTGCTGTTGTTAGTTATTTTTGTGGCCCTATTTTAGCCGGCCTGGCCAACCGGCACTTGCTCCCAGGCAGCAACAGATACCCGTCGAATCTATTACACCCCCGTAAAAACGGTAATTTTCATAGAACCGTCCTGCAAAAAACGGTATTATATTGTATCATTTTCTTATAACAATTTTTTATATGAAAGGCAACACCCTATTATGTATACCTCCACAAAACCTACCGTTTATTTAATTGACGGGCTCAATATTGTGCGCAGTTTTTTGTATGAATTTGCCCGCACGGAAGACGAAGTGACCGCCGATTTTATTGATTTACTGGCTGATATTTCCGCCCAGCCGCAATATGCCATGCACGAATATAACCTGATTTTTGACGGCTCTTTCCGCCCAGTCGGCCCGTTGTACCGCGGCGGCGTGCATATAGAATTTTCGGAAAGTGACACCGCCGACCAAATCATTTACGAAAAAGCCCTCTTTTTGCATGCTTCCGGCAAGCGCGTAATAGCCGTGACGGACGACCGGGAATTGCAAAACACGCTGAAAAAAGAGGGCGTAAAAACCCTGTTTTGCCAAAAGTTTTACCGCTCCTTAAAAACCTTTGATAAGTAAAATTTCCCTCTATGTTGCAAAATTATATGCACATTATCTAATTTTTTGTTAGAATATGTATGTAAAGGGCTGGTGGCGAAATGGCAGACGCGACAGACTTAAAATCTGTTGGCCGCAAGGCCGTGGGGGTTCAAGTCCCCCCCTGCCCACTCTTTTTATTTATACCGCAGGAGTAAGAAATGCTGGAAGACATCAACAGAACTTTTTCCAAATGCTTCGGCTGGGTGTTTACGGTACAGCCTATGGGGCTGAAATTTTTTGCCGTACTGGCATTGGTAGCGTGTGTTTGCGCGTTGTTTACCTGGCGGTTTTTAGCCGTATTATGCGCTGTGGTGGCTGTTTTTTGCGCGTATTTCTTTAGGGACCCTGTCCGCAATACCGCATTTACGGAAGACGAAATTGCCTGCCCGGCGGACGGCACCGTTTTAAGCATTAAAACGGAAGAAGACCCCAACTCCGTAGTCGTGCGGATTTTCCTTTCCATTTTTGATGTTCACGTTCAGCGTTCCACCGTATCCGGCAAAGTGGGCGAAATTTTCTACCACAAAGGGGAATTTTTATTTGCCAACAACCCGGATGCCGCTTCCAAAAACGAACGCAACCTTATCCAACTTTTCCAACAGAACAATCCGGCGCGCTTTGCCCATGTGGAACAACTGACGGGCGCTATTGCGCGGCGTATTGAATGTTGGGTAAAACCCGGGCAGGAAATTAAAACGGGCGACCATTTGGGCCTGGTGCGTTTTGGCTCCCAAGTGGCGGTGTATTTGCCTAAAAATTCCGTGCGCGTGTTGGTAAAAGAAGGGCAAAAAGTGCAGGGCGGTTTAACCGTACTGGCCCTGTGGAAATAAGGCCCCCTAACGAGGATTTCCCATCATGCAAGAAGAAACAAAGTCTTCACAAAAAGCAGAAATGAAAGTTGTTGATAAACTAAAACACACCGGTGCCATAACGGCGCCTTCTTTATTTACCCTGGGCAATTTGGCCTGCGGGTTCTTTTCCATTTTAGCCGCCGCCAAAGGGCATTTTGCGCAAGCCGGCTGGTTGATTTTATTTGCCGCCGTGTTTGATATGTTTGACGGCCGCGTGGCCCGCCTGTTGGGCACGGAAAGCAACTTTGGGGTGGAAATGGATTCCCTGGCGGATGCTATTTCTTTCTGCACCGCCCCGGCTATGCTGATGTACTTTTTTGTATTGCACCAGCAACCCATTTGGGGCGCGCCGATTGCGTGCGTATACGCCTGCTTTGGGGTGTTGCGTTTAGCCAAATTCAACACCATGGCATTAGCGGGGGAAGGCTCCAAAAAATACTTCTCCGGCTTACCGGTGCCGGCCCCGGCGGCCTTGCTGGCCTCCTTTGCCATTTCTTACAGCATTATGGAAGGCAATATGGGCGGGCACAACATCCGCTTATTAACGCCGTACTTGCCGCACTTGTATAATTTTGTATGGTTTGCCATGCTGATTTTAGCCTTATTAATGGTATCCAACGTGCCTTATGCGGCGTTTAAGGCCAAACGGGAAAAACGCATGAGCGTATGGGCGCTTTTGCTGATTGTATTTTTGGTAGTATTGTTAATCCGCTACCCGCAAGACGTTATTTTGATTGTTTTTTCCGCTTATGTGATTTTCGGCCTGTTAGCCGTTTTATACCGGGCGTTCCGCGGTATAAAAGTGGAGAAATAAACCAAACGGATTTTTCAAAAACCCTGCCACCCGGCGGGGTTTTTTATTTGCACGGGAGCAGTAAGAGCAACTCGCCTAAACCGTTAAAATCCCCCCAGTTTCCGATGAAAAGCGCCGCCCCGGTTGGCCCGGAGCGGCGTTTTTGTCTAATCCTTATAAAATCTGTTTTAAGCGGCCCAAACCGCTCTATACGCTACCAATTTTTGTGCCGCCAGTACATCATTACCAGCCACACCAAAATCAAACACACACCAATTAACATCCAAAAAGCGTCCGGGTGGTCCGAAAGGGGCAAGGCCACGTTCATACCGTACGCACTCACCACCAGGGTCGGCACCATCATCCAAATAGTCACTACGTTTAATTTTTTAATCAGCAAGTTCAGGTTGTTGCTCACAATAGAAGCACGCGCGCCGAGCAACTGGGCCAAAATGTTGGAATAAATATCCGCCTGCGTTTTGCACTGCATATTTTCAACAATAATATCGTCCAGCATTTCTTGGTCTTTTTCGTCAAAGCCGATGCGGGCCGAAAGGTTGCGGGTTTTTTCAAACACAAAACCGTTAGAGGTAATAGCTTCCGCGTAATACACCAAACTTTTTTCCAAACTAAACAGGTTAAGCAGGTAAGTATTATCCATAGATTCCGTCATTTTGTCTTCTATTTCTTCGGAAATCATGTGAATAATGCGCAAGTGTTCCACATAATGGGAAATGGAGTTGTACACCAGTTTTAAGAAAACCTCTTTGATAGAGGACACCACTGCAAAACGCTTGCCCACAAACAGGGGGATGTCTTCCGCCAAGACCACCACCAATTTATCTTCAAACAAAAACATCCCTACGGAAGCCACCTTAAATTCCAACTGGTCTTTGCCGGAATAATTTTTCGGGCGTTTGTAAATCATTACAATATGTTCCGGCTCAAACTCCAAGCGGGGTTGTTCGTCCGGGTCCAACGCGCTGGCCAGGGTGTGTTCGTCTATTTGGTAGGATTCCACCAAAAAGCGCTGTTCCTCTACCGTCGGGTTGGTATATACAAATACCTGCGCGGTGGATTCGTCCACTTCGGCCAGTCTGCGGTTTACAATGTTGTATTTTTTTAGCATGATTTACGCCTCAGGCAAAACAACTTATTTATATGATAACACCTATTACGGCGCCTTGTAAAGCAAATAATCCCGCGCGGGCGGTTTTTTAGGGCAACCCAAAAGGCCGTTTCATAGCCGCTTGTTTTTTTGTATAGTAATAAGTGGAGTCCTCTTATTATTATGACATTATTATTTCCCAAATCTAAAAAAGCCGGATTAAAAGAAATTTCTTCCGCCGCCGCGTATGTAAAGCATATCCGTTGCGGCTTAAAATTGCCCAAAAAGGCGGTTTTGTGCCCTATTTCTTCCTTAACCAAATATGTGGAAAGCCACGCCCAATATAAAAAATATAATTGCGAGGCGGACATCTATGTATTGGAAAAACAAAACTTGTGCTATGTGACCAACTTCGGTTGCGGGGCGCCGGGTATGGCCATGGCGCTAGAAGTGCTGATTGCGCTAGGCGTACAGGAATTTGTGTTTATCGGGCTGGCGGGCTCCTTGCAGGAAGAAGTAGAGCCGGCCGATATTGTGCTTTGCCAAGAAGCCTTGTGTGATGACGGCACGTCCCCTTGCTATACCGCCAAAGAAACGGCAAAACCCAATAAAGCCTTGTTTAGCGCACTGGCCAAACAGTTAAAGGCAGACGGGCACGACTTTCATATCGGGCGCAACTGGACGACGGACGCGATTTTCCGGGAAACGCCGCAGGAAGTGCGCCACTATCAAAAGCAAGACACACTGACGGTGGAAATGGAAACCGCCGCTTTTTACGCCATTTGCGCCAAACGCAAAGTAAAAGGCGCGGCGGCCTTTGTGGTCAGTGACGTACTGGCCCGCCTGAAATGGGAGCCGCACTTTGGCGAAAAGCCCATTTTCCGCCATTTGGAAGATGTTTTTACCGCCGCCCAAAAAGTATTAAAATAAAACCTTTTGGCAAAAAGCCCCGCCCCGGCGGGGCCTTTTTTATGATATGCGCCCGCGCCCGATTTAGCAAGCACAAAAAAACCGCCCCTCCGGCGGTTTTTAGATTTATAAAGTATTAATAATGGGTTTTTTCCGGGTCTTCCGGCAAGGGGTTAATGGCACTTAACCGGCTCCAAAATTCGTCCACGCTTTGCAAGCGCTCTTTGGGGTCTTCTTTCAGCGCGTCTTCTATCAATGCGTCCACCGCCGGAGGAATGCCCGGGGCCAGGCGGGAAGCCGGATAAATCTTTTTATTAGCAATATCAAAGCCTTTTACCGTCCACGGCACTTGCCCCACCAACGCTTCATACAGGCACAGCGCCAGGGAGTATACGTCCGATTGCTTGCGCATAAACCCCTTTTGCTGTTCCGGGGCCATATAGGCGGGCGTGCCGGCCACCGTGCGGGCGCCGGTGTCGTTATCCACCATTTTTTTGGCTACGCCAAAATCCATTACCTTGGCGCGGTCGTCGTCCAAAATCATAATGTTGCCGGGTTTTAAGTCACAATGCACAATGTCTTGGGAGTGCGCATAGTGGAGCCCGCGGCAGACGGATTCAAAAATCTTTTTCGCCTTGGAAAACGCAATCCGGCCGTCAATATCCAGGCGGGTTTCCAGCGTTTGCCCGTCCACATATTCAAACACCAAATACAAACTGCTTTCGGATTCTATTACCGTGTAAATTTCCACAATGCACGGGTGGCGCAGCAAGGCTACCATGCGCGCTTCCGACAAAAACTGCTCCCGCACATACGCACTGCGCACCAGTTCCGGGCGGATACGCTTAATAGCCACTTTGCGTTTAAGCACTTTATCATAGGCTTCGTACACTTTCCCCATGCCGCCTTCCCCAATCTGGCGCACAAAATCATACTGTTCTTTAATGTCGGATTCCCGGCGGGAATACGCATTTTTCGGGCGGCGGAAAACGTCTTCGTACCGCAAATACACAAACACCACCACCGCAAAAATAATGGCAATAAAATACCACGTCACCCAGTTGGGCGTTTGTTGGTTGCGGTTGGCAGGCTCTTTAGCGGTAGTTGCTTTGACAAATGTTTTTTCGTCCAATTCTTTTTTTATTTTAGCCGCTAATTTGGAATTGGGATTTAAGGACAGGGCTTTTTCAATATCAATCCGGCAACGCTCGTAATTGCCGCGCTGTAAATACGCCCCCGCACGCAAGATATAGGCCCGCGGGTCTTGCGGGGCCACGGCTATGGCCTCTCCGGCGGAGTAAATAACGTCATCCGTCTTGCCCAAACCGTCATAAGCTATGGCCAACAACAGGTAAAAGCGTTTATCCAAAAAGTTTTTGGCGGTTAAGGCGTTAATCCGGCGGATAGCGGACGCATACTGTTTGTTTTTTAATAAATCGTTTAAGGCGGCTACTTCGGCATTACGCGCATTTCGGTCAAACACTTCCGGGCGGTGTGCGGCCGCCGTCTGTTCGGAGAAATTTCCCCCAACCACCAGCGGCGCGGCAGCATTTTTACGCTGTGCCCAAACAGGTTGCGTAAGCAACAAAACAGCCAAAATAAAAAAAACATATTTACGGAACATATCCATATTTTAGCACAAAGCAACCGTATGCGCCATAAAAAATAGGCTTTTGGGCGCCGGAATTCATATAATAGAAGATATGAATAATGCGCCTATCGGTATTTTTGACTCCGGCTTGGGCGGGCTTACTATCTTAAAAGCCCTGCGCCGGACGTTGCCGCACGAAAAGCTCATTTATTTTGGCGATACGGCCAACGTGCCTTACGGTTCTAAATCCAAACAGACCGTCACGCAGTTTTCGTTGGATATTGCCCGCTTTTTGGAGCAAAAAGGGGTCAAACTGATTATTGTGGCCTGCAATACGGCCTCGGCCCTGGCCTTACACACGCTCAAAAAACAAATCAGCGTGCCTGTATTGGGGGTGATTGAACCGGGGGCCGCCAAAGCCGCCGCCACCACCCGCAACGGGCGTATTGCCGTACTGGGCACGGAAGCCACCGTTAAAAGCGGGGCGTACCGCCAACAAATCCTCCAAAAACGCCCCCAAACGCACGTTTTGCAGGTACCCTGCCCGCTCTTTGTGCCGCTGGTAGAAGAAGGCTGGGCCAAAAAGCCGCTTTCGGAATTAGCCGCGCGGGAATACCTTAAACCCGTTCTTAAAAACGGGGCGGATACCGTTATTTTGGGTTGCACCCATTACCCGGTGCTAAAGCCGGTTATTGCCCGCGTGCTGGGCAAACAGGTGCGCCTGGTGGACTCTGCCGACACCCTGGCGCAAGAAGTGAAACAATTTTTATCCTCCCGCCAACAGCAAGCCGGCGGCAAAGGCTCCCTGGCTATTTACGCCAGTGATGCGCCCGAGCGGTTCAAACGCTTGGCGAAGCATATTTTAGGCACGCAACTTTCCACCGTGCGGCTGAAAAAACTAAACGCATGAAAATTTATTCCGACCCCCGATTACTGGCCCTGGGCGTAGTGGGCGGGACTGTTTCCCGCCACGCAGGCAATATGCGCGAACGCCCGGTACAAGATGCTTTTTTTGAAAAATTGGATATTCCCTCCGCCCGCATTTTGCGCTTACACCAAGTGCATGGGGACCATATTTTGCCTATCCTCACACCCGAGCAGGCCGCCCGTCAACAAACAATCACCCCGCTCCCCCACGCAGACGGTTGGATTTTGCGCCCGAAAGGCTTTGGGGCCGCCGTGCTGACCGCCGATTGCGTACCCTTGTTTTTATGGGATAAAGAGGCCGATTTGGTAGCTTTGGTTCACGCCGGGTGGCGCGGGGTGGCACAGCTATTACCGCAACAAACCGCGCTGGAAATGCAGGCGTTGGGTGCCAAAGGGCCGTTGCAGGCGTTTTTGGGCCCGCACATTCAAAAATGCTGTTTTGAAGTGCAGGAAGACACCGCGCAACAGTTCCCACACACCTGCTGGGTGCGCCAAAACGGAAAATTATTTATAGATTTAACTTTAGAAATCCGCCGCCAACTGCAAGAAGCCGGCTTAACCGAGGACGCCGTTTACGCGCCGGATTTTTGCACCTGCGGCAACGCGGAGCAGTTTTTTTCCTGGCGCAGGGACCACCTCAAACAAAACTTACTGTCCTTTATTTACAAACCTTAAACGGAAAAACACCCCGAACTTTCGCCCGGGGTGTTTTTTATTATAGGGTCAAAATGCCGCATTTACGCGCGGAATTTTGCTTTTTTATTGGGAAATATGCCTGCTGAAAGCACTGTTTACAAACCCCTGTAAACCGCCTTTCTGCAATCGGAAGGAAAGCAGGTTGGATAATATCACACCGAAAAAGATAACCGCATATACCACATCTTGCACGGTTTCCCCTTCCCCGGGCAGTTGTTGGGCCGCCATAGCCGCCAGTACCGCGCTGACCAGGCCGTTGGGGCACATGGCCCACAAAACGGCCGTATCCCCGCGGGACATGGTTTTAGCGGTGCAAAAATCGGCCACCGGCAAACGCAACAGAAATTTTACCAGCACCACCAACAGCCCCGCCGCCACCGGGCCCCACGCGCCCACGCGCATACAAATACCCATATATACAAAAAAGAGCGTTTTGAAAATAAATTCCACTTCATCAAAAAACACGCGTTCTTCCGCATTTAAGGCAAAGCCTTTAATTTCAAATTTATGCAGCCACAAGCGGCTGAACACGCGGATATTGCCCGCCACAATGCCAAACACCAGGGTTGCAATCGCGCCGTCGCCGCCCAACAGCTTGGTGGCGCCGTACACCAACAGCACAAACGCAAACGTCAGGGATACGGCATTTTCCATCCGGCGCACATGGTTTAATACGCTCATCCAAAAAAGCCCGGCCGCCAACGCAAATCCAATGCCGATAGCAAACGATTTAACCACCTCAAACAACATATATCCGGCCGATACTTTGGCCCCCGTCACCAGTACGCCAATCAGCGCCAAAGAAACCACAATCGCATACACCCCGGTTAAATTAGCCTCTAAAAACAGCACGGTGCGGGTATTATCGGCCACGTTGAGTTTGCCTAATAACGGAATGACCACCGCCGAAGAATTACTGGCCGCAATCGCGCCGATTACACACGCCGCCAGTAGCGGCAAATCCAACAGCCAATAGGAGCAAAACGCAATCCCGGCGCCGGCCAATAAAAACATACAGGTAGCCAACAACACACCCTGCAACGCCGTACCGCGCAAGGCAGATACGTTAAAATTCACCCCGCTCTTAAACAACACCACCACCAACGCCAAGGTAGTAAAAATCTGCCCGGCCGAGCCGAACATATCCGGCGTGACGATATGCAGCCCCGGGCCGATTAACATCCCCAGCAGCATCAGGGGCAAAACGTCCGGCAGGCGGGTTTTTTCAAACAAGAAAGAAAACACCTGCCCTAAAAATAAAACAGCTCCGATAAACAAAATGGCATAGGTCATAAATTTATTATATGAAAATTTGCTCTTGCGCCGGGCAGTAATATTTCATTTAATACTTACTATGGAAACCAATGCAAAAATTTTACTGGCGGATGATTCCGCTACCCTTCGCTTTTTAGTATCGGAAGTGCTTACAGATGCCGGATTCGGCGTGATAGAAGCGCAAGACGGGCAGGAAGCTATTGATAAAACCTATAAAGAAAACCCCGACTTGCTGATTTTAGATTACGAAATGCCCCGTAAAACCGGCTTTGAGGTGGTGCGCGAAGTGCGCAGCCGCACCGGTTATTTGCACACGCCCATTATCATTTTTACCGCGGCGGCCGATAAAGCCACCAAACTGGAAGGTTTGGGCCTGGATATTGACGACTATTTAACCAAACCTGCCGACGGCGAAGAAATTGTCGCCCGCGTAAAATTGCTCCTTAAACGCAACAAACAAAAAATGGACAGCAACCCTTTAACGCGCCTGCCGGGCAACCCCTCCATACAAGCCCGCGTGGAGCAGGAAATTGCCTCCCAACGTAAGTTTGCCGTGCTGTATTGTGACTTAAACAATTTTAAGGCATATAACGACAAATACGGTTTTGCCGCCGGGGACCATGTACTCCTTACCGTGTCCGGCATTATCGTACGCGCCGCCCTGCAAGACCCCACGGCCTTTGTGGGGCACATTGGCGGAGATGATTTTATTGTGGTTTGCTCTTTTGATAAAGCAGAGGCTATTGCCCAGCAAATCACCCAGGAATTAGACTCCACCGCCCCCTTGTTTTACAACGAACAAGACCGCCTGCAAGGGTTTATGGACTCCGTCAACCGCCGCGGCGAAGCGGAACGGTTTAATTTGCTTTCCATTGGTATTGGCATTGTGCATAACACCCAACGCAAGCTGACCTCTTTTGCGATGGTAAGCAACATTGGCAGTGAACTGAAATGTTTAGCCAAACGCCAGCCGAAAGGCAGTTGCTATGTAATGGACCGCCGCGCCGCTTAATTTTAAGGCACATTTAGGCACACAAACGCGGGAGCCTGCTTTTTATAAGGCTCCCGCGTTTTATTTGAAAAAGCGTTTAACACATTTTTTGCAACTTGAACCCGGCCCACACCGCCACCAAACAAACCCCTACATTTAACAGCACATTCAGGGCCGCTTGGCCAAAACCGCGGTTTTGAAAAAGCGCCAGCGTATCTAAAGAGAAACTGGAAAACGTAGTAAATCCGCCCAACACCCCCACCACCAGAAACAAACGGCCCGGGTGGGCGGAATTTTCAAAACAGGGCGCGCAAAAACCGATAGCCAAACTGCCCAGTACATTAACGGCCAACGTGCCCCAATGCCCGCGCCACGCCAGCACGGCCGCCAAAGCGCTCACCCCATAACGCAGTGCGGCTCCGGCAAAACCGCCCAAGCCCACATATAAAAAATTTAACATACTTTTATTTTACCAAAAGTAGGCTTTGCCCATAAAACCAACCGCCCCGGGACGAGTGGGAGGGAAAATTGGGGCCGTGGGGCATTTTGGAAAAGGATAAAAAACGCCCTTTGAAAAAGCCCCCTCATAATAAAAAACACCCCGGCGCCGAAACAGGGCCGGGGTTCGGGTATTTTAGAAGAGCATACTATTTACTAAATAATTTTTGGCCTTCTTCCACAATGCGTTGCAAGTGGTCTTCGCCCAAAAAGGTTTCCGCATAGAATTTTAAGATGTTTTCCGTGCCGGAAGGGCGCACCAAAAACCAAGAAGCCTGCAAGTAGATTTTAATGCCGTCCGTATCGCGCACTTGCGTGACGCGCTCGCCCGCTACGGTATACAGATTGGCAAAATCCGTCTTTTTGAGTGCTTTTATTTTGCGTTTGGTTTCGTCGTCCGTCGGCACGTCTATCCGGGTATAACTGGGGGTGCCGTACAATTTGGTAAGGCCGTCGTACAAGTGGGCAATATCCCCTTGTTTAGCCATAATTTCAAGCAGCAGACAAACGGCTAAAATGCCGTCTTTTTCCGTCGTCCACCCGCTTACGGACATTCCGGCGCTTTCTTCCCCGGCTATCACATATTTACGGCGGGCCAACCCGCGCACAAAATACTTAAATCCTACGTTTACTTCGTCCAATTTAGCGCCCTGCGCGGCGGCCAGACGGTCTAGCAGTGCCGTGGTGCCCAAAGTGCGCCCGATAGAATTGCCTTCCCGGCGGTGTTTGAGCAAATAATCCGCCATCACGCACAACGCGTGGTTGGGCGAAATCAGCCCGCCCGCTTGGGTCGCACAGCCGAAGCGGTCCGCATCCGGGTCACTGGCTCCGGCAAAAGCGTATTTGCCGCTTTCCACCAGTTTAATGAGCGGGGACATGGGATATTTGGAAGACGGGTCCATGCGGATTTTGCCGTCGTGGTCCAACGGAATAAAGCTAAACGTGGGGTCTTGGGTTTTATCCACAATTTCCATATTATCCAAATGATATTGCTTTTTAATGGCTTCATAATACGGCAAACTGGTGCCCCCCAACGGGTGAATAGCCGCTTTAATGCCGGATTTGGCAATCGCCTTAAAATCAATAATCCGCCCCAACGCCGTCACATACGGGGTCAGCACGTCGGCAGATTTGACGAGCCCTTTTTGGCGCGCTTCTTCCAGCGGCATTGTTTGAATAGCGGCCGGATTTTGCAAATACTCGTTGGCGTATTTTTCAATTTGCCCGGTCAATTCCGCATCCGCCGGGCCGCCGTTAGAAGGGTTGTATTTCAGTCCCATATCCTGCGGCGGGTTGTGGCTGGCCGTTCCGTTTAAGCAGGCCACCGCGCGGCCGCTTAAAATTTCAAACGAAAACACCGGCGTAGGCACCGGCATATCCGGCAAAATAACAGGAATGTTGTTGGCGGCTAACACTTCCGCGCACAAATTAGCCGTATCGCGGGAAACCACGCGGGTATCTCCCCCCACCAGCACCGGGCCGGTAATGCCGCGCTCCTTATGCAGGCGCGCCACGGCTTGCGCAATCGCCTTGGCGTGCAACGCGCAAAAGCCCGTTCCCAACTGCCCGCGGTGGCCCGAAGTACCAAATTTAACAGGCGCAGGAGCCCCCTGCGGATGATAAAAAGCATCTTTCAATGCGGCAACATCTAATTTATGTTTTGTAAGCGTTCCGGCCAATTCACTAACCATAAAACCCTCCCCTTTTGTGCGGCCCGGTTGATAAACGGGCTCTCTTTTTCTATCATATTATATGTCACTTATTTTATCAACAGGAGTTTTAATATGAAAAAACTGTCCGCTCTGCTTTTTGCCTTGGTTTGCGCGCTTCCCGCCGCCGCGACCGATTTGGGAGATGATTTTAGAAACCATATCAGCGCATCTTCCGATTTATCCGCCTACAATAAAGACGTTGCCACTATGATAGGCGTGGCCGATTTCCACACCGCCAAAGGGGCCACCTTCCCCGGGTTTGATATTGGGGCCAGCGTAAGCGCGATTAAACCCTCCGACTCTAACCATATTTCGCACGAAGATTACCTGTACACCGGCTTTTTAACCGCCGAAACCAAACTGCCTGTGCTGGGCATTACCGTAATGGCCCGCGGGACCGATATGAACGGTTTTAAGTCTTTGGGCGGCGGGTTAAAATACTCGTTTAAGCTATTGGAAGTGATTGATGTTTCCACCATGGCTTTTTACGACCGCGGCTCCACCGATTGGTACAAACAGGACCATTATTCCGCCTCCGCCACGGCCTCTTTCACCTTTTTGTTCCTCACTCCGTACGCGGGCGTCGGCTATGACTACGCCAAAATGGAAACCAAAAACCTGCCTTACCGCTTGTCTTCCGATGACGACTCCGTGCGCTATACGGTAGGGGCCAGCTTAAAACCGTTTCCGTTCGGCTACCTGTTCGGTGCCTACACCAAAACGGCAGGGAACGAGGGCTTTCAAGGCGGTATCGGCCTGAATTTTTAACGGTTTATGGATTATAAAAACGAATTAAAAAACTTCTTTGGCGAACATTGTTTATTTAACGAGCCCATGGGCCGCCACACCACCTACCGCACCGGAGGAAATGCGGAAGTGTTGGTGCTGCCCAAAACAAAAGAGGACTGGAGCTTTGTATTAAAATTAGCCAATACGGGCAACATTCCCTTGCGCATATTGGGGTTTGGCTCCAACATTTTGGTAGGCTCCGGCGGCTTAAACGGCATTGTTTGCGCCACCAGCCGCATGAATAACATTACCTGCGAGGGCGACACCGTGCGCGCCGAGGCCGGGGCCGCGCTGGATAAAGCGTGCGAGCTTTCCGCCGCCGCGGGCCTGGCGGGGCTTGAAAAACTGTCCGGCATACCGGGCAGTATCGGCGGAGCCGTTTATATGAACGCGGGTGCGTTTGGGCAAGAAACTTTTGACACCTTGGAATATTTTGACGTAATTGACCGCGAGGGCCGGCCGGCTACGCTGCTGAAAAAAGATGTTCCGCACGCCTACCGCCATGTGGAAGGGATAGAAAACTGTATTATCCTGTCCGCGGCGTTCAAACTGCAAAAAGCGGACGCCAAAGAACTTACCTCCAGCCGGAATTTTATTTTGCATAAACGCATAGAAAAACAACCGCTGGAATATCCGTCGGCCGGGAGCGTGTTTAAGCGCCCGGTGGGGGATTATGCCTCCCGCTTGATTGACGACACGGGCCTGCGCGGCCTGTCCGTCGGCGGGGCGAAAGTATCCGAAAAGCACGCCGGATTTATTGTAAACTTTAACCGCGCCACGCCGGAAGATATTAAAAACTTAATGGACCAGGTGCGCCAAAAAGTAAAAGAAAAACACGGCATTACGCTGGAGTTGGAACAAATTTTGTGGGGTAAATTTAGCTGAAATTTTAAGCCAAAAGAAACTTTTGCAAAATTTGTTTGACGGACCAGCCCAAATTAAGTTAAAATATATGTGTAGTAAGAAAGCAGTGTTTGGAGTCGTGGTGTAGCCTGGTTAACACGCTGCCCTGTCAAGGCAGAGACCGCGAGTTCGAATCTCGTCGACTCCGCCATTTACAACTAATACCCGCCTAACGGCGGGTTTTTTATTAAATACCGCTCACAATAAACCCCGGGCGTGAACCCGGG
>UQFW01000026.1 GCA_900540405.1 Candidatus Avelusimicrobium faecicola
GCCGCAGGGGCCACTTGGGCCGCAGGAGCCGGGGCCGCCGCAGGGGCAGTTTCCACCGCAGGGGCCGCCGCCTGAACAGGGGCCGCGCCGTTTTCCGTATTGGCGTTAGCCATGGCGTACTTAATAATGGAGCGAATGGTCGGGTAGTCTTTCAACTGCACGCCTTCTTGTTTGGCGATATGGTACGTTTCGCGCATAATGGCAAACAGTTCGGCTTGTTTGACGGTATCAATACCCAAATCGGCTTCCATATCCAAATCTAAATCCAACATATCTTGCGGATAGCCGGTCTTTTCGGAAACGATATTTAAGATGTTCTTTTTCACATCTTCTTCGTTCAACGAAACCGCCGCTTTAGGAGCCGCAGGGGCCACTTGGGCCGCAGGAGCCGGGGCCGCCGCAGGGGCAGTTTCCACCGCAGGGGCCGCCGCTTGCACAGGGGCCGTATGGTGCATGGTTTTCACTTTATCTACAAACGCTTGCGAGCCTTCCATCACTAAAGAGGGTTTTACGCCGTGTTTATAGTTATCTTTCACGCGCAACGTGTTTTGCACCACTTCCAACACCGGGTTTTGCTGGCCGGAAATTTCTTTCAGCCACGCATCATGGCGGGCCGCATCAATAATGCGGGGTTCGTTTACATCCCACACTTTTTCTAACAGCGTCATGCCCAGCTGGGAGCCGAAACCGGCCGCCAAGCGCAACGCATATTTGAAGTTATAGTGGCCGCCTTTGCTAAGCGTAATGCCTTCCAGTTCGGGGTCGGCTTCCTTAAAGTTGGCAATCGGCGGAACGAGGCCCGTATTCAGGCAGTGTACGGCAATAGCGTCTTCCAAACCGGCACCCATGGAGTGGCCCGTAAAACCTTTGGTATTGCTGACAATTACCTTGCTTACATCCGCCCCGAAGGTGGATTTAAGCGCATAGGCTTCCGCACTGGCAGAGCCGCCGCGCGCAGGCGTGTAGGTTTCGTGAGAGATAAACACCAACTGTTTGGCAATATCCGCACGGGAAACACCGCTCTTGCGTTCGCCTTCGCTAACCAGGTCGTTCATTACTTGCGCCACATGGCCCACATCCAAGCGGGTGACGTGGAAACCGCTGTTGCGGATTTCGGTCGCCAACACTTTTGCCAACGGTTTCATACCGCGTTTGGCCACTTCGCCGGCTTCTTCCACCACCAAAGAGACCGCACCCATACCCACAATCATACCGTTGCGGCGGCGGTCAAACGGCAAGGCGGCTTTCGTCACGTCGGCTTCCGTAGTAGCGGCGCCGGAGGCTAAGAAAGCGGTTAAAATCCATTCGGACACATTATCATTGGTAATATCGTCCGCGCTGATGACAATAACTCTCTTGGCGCGGCCCAATTTAATCCAGTCCTGCGCCACGGCAATAGCCTGCGCGGTGGAGGCACAAGCCGCACTCATGGAAGTTGCCGGCCCGCGGGCACGAATCCACTGGCAGAAATGAGAGTGGGCAATAATAATGGTTTTTAAGATAAATTCAGACGTAAAAGCCATGGGTTCTACTTCTTTATCTTTGAAGTTTTCGTTATACCAGGCTTCAATTTCCGCCTTGAGGGCGGGGTCCGTAATTTGGGCAATAAATTTATCGCAGAACGCGCGCACTTCTTTAGCGGTTTTGTTGTTGAGCAATCCCGCCACACGTTTGGACAAATCGCCCATCATGCTGTTGGCCACCGGGAAAGCAGAGGTAAAAATAACCCCGGTATCGTCAATCATATCGGCAGGCAGGCCCCAGCGGTCCGGCAGATAACCGCCCGTAGAGGTAGGTTTATAATACAGCACCAGCGGGATGCCCGCATCTTTAAGGGCTAAAATACCGGCGGCAATAGCCAACTGGAAGGAGCGGTCCATAGAGCGCACCCATTTGGCAGGCAGGCCAAATTCTTTTTCCGCATCAAACGCACCGCCGCGCGCCGCCAATTTAATGGCTTGGCTGGGGGAGGTTAAGCGTTCAAAACGGTGGTTGCCGTCTTTGGATTTAATCACAAATTCTACATGTTTATCAATTTGTTTTTGTTGGATTTCCGCAGACACCGGCTCAATTAAGTTGCGGCCGGACAAAATTTCGTCCAACACGCCGTCGCGGAAAATGCGGTCCCAGCTGCCGGGGCCGCCGGCGGCAATACCGCTGATGACAATGTCTTTATCACAGCAGTTTTTGGCTTCGGCCAAGGCCGGAGCGGCCGCCGCGCAAGTAGCCGTGCAAGAAGAAGCACCCAATTCTTTTTCAACAGGGGTTGCCGTTCCGGTCACCCAGTTTACAAAAGCCGGGTTAAAGGTGGAGTGGTTGCCATACATATCGGTACCGGCCCAATCCAAGTGAATACCGGAAGAAATCAAATTGGCGAACAAGTCGTTAAATTCGCTAATGCCGCCTTTTTTGGGGTGGTTGGAAGCCAACACTTTAATATCTTTTTTATCCGATAACGTATTGGCGGCCAGGGCGGAAAGCACCCGTTTCGGGCCACATTCCACAAACAAACGCACGCCGGAATCGTAAGTGGTTTTAAGCTGTTTAATCCATTCCACCGAGTGGGAAATTTGCGTCACCATTAAATCTTTAATTTTTTCCGGGTCGGACGGATAAAACTCCGCCGTCACGTTGGTAGTAATAGGCATGGTGGGCGCATGGAAAGTAAGCGTATCCAAGAAAGCGCGGTACTGCGGCATAGCCGGGCGCACAATGGCAGAGTGGAACGCATGGGAAACCGGGATTTGCACCGCTTGAATACCCATATCGTTAAACATCTTAATTGCATCATCAATAGATTTGCTGGCACCCGCAATTACCGTTTGCGTGGGGCAGTTTTTGTTGGCTACGGCTACATAACCGTTAATGCGGGCCAATTCCGGCTCCACCCGTTCCACAGGCGCGGCGATAGAGGCCATTTTGCCGTTGTCTTCCACTTTAATTTCAGACATTACTTTCCCGCGCGTGCAGACGGCTTTTAAGCCGTTTTCAAAATCAAAAATACCGGCGGCCACCGCGGCGGCATATTCGCCCAAGCTATGCCCCATGACTACATCCGGCTTAATGCCAAAGGAGGAGAGCAAGCGCATCATGGCAATATCGGCCGTCAATACGGCGGGTTGGGTCATTTCCGTCTTTTTAATAGCGGCTTCGCGCTGGGCAATTTGTTCTTTGCTTTCGCCCGGTTTGCTCCACAAGGTTTCCGTCAGCGTTTGGCCGATAATGTGGGTTAACAAGCGGTCGGCTTCGTCAAAGGTATCTTGCACTACTTTATATTTGGCGGCCAGGTCTTTCATCATATCCACATATTGGGAGCCTTGGCCCGGGAACATAAAGCACACTTTGGGTTTAATTTCGGTAGGGGTAAACGGATAAATACCTTTCATTCTAAGGTATAAAGATTCTTTTTCCCATACGTCTTGCGTGGCAGAGATTTTTTTGAAAAATTCAATTTTTTCTTTTAATTTTTCGGGGGTTTCCACGTTAATCGTTACGGCAAATCTTTGCGGTTTGGCAATGTGGTTTTTATAAGAAATGCTGGGCAAGTAGGCCGGGTCATACTGAATGGCCATAACGGCTTTGTCCAAAATGTCCGAAAGTTCCTGTTTGGTGGGGGCGGAGAAGGTTAAAACGTCGCCTTGAATTTTTTCGCCCGGCACATGCAGGGTGTAAGAATTACTGCTGGTCATATTTACTTGCTCCTGTTTAGTAGGGGTTGCACCGGCCGCACAAACTTCGGGTTGCGCGGGTTGAATTAAAGAATCGTTCATTTCTTCCATAGCCACATGGAAGTTCGTTCCGCCGAAACCGAACGCGGAAACGTTGGCGCGGCGGATTTTGCCCGCAGGCCATTCTTGCGTTTTGGTAATTACGCGGAAAGGGCAGGTGGCCCAATCCACAATCGGGTTCGGGGTTTCAAAATTGATAGACGGCGGCAACACCTTATTATATAAGGCTAACGAGGTTTTAATTAATGCCGCAATACCGGCCGCCGCTTTGGCATGGCCGATTTGGCTTTTTACACTGCCCAAACCAATCGTGCCCGGTTTGGCATACGGGGCGAAAATTTCGTTTAAGGCGTTCAGCTCCGTGGCGTCCCCCACGCGGGTACCCGTACCGTGGGCTTCCAATAAACCCACTTCGCCGGGGTTGTAATCCACTTGTTCAAAGGCTTTTTCTACGGCTAATTTTTGGCCTTTGGGGTTGGGGGCGGTAATGCCTTTGCCTTTACCGTCGGAAGAAGCACCCACGGCGCGGATAACGGCATAAATGCGGTCGCCGTCTTTTACGGCATCGGACAGGCGTTTCAAAATAACCATACCGGCACCTTCCGCCATGACGAAACCGTTGGCGCGGGCATCAAACGGATAAGAGCCCGTTTCCGACAGCGCACCGATTTTGCAGAATTTGATAAACGCGGAAGGAGACATCATCTGGTCCACACCGCCGGCAATCGCCATATCAAAATTGCCCATGCGCAGCCCGTTGACGGCTTGGTCAATAGCGGCCAAAGAGGTGGCGCAAGCGGCGTCCACCGCAAAGTTGGTACCGTGCAAATCAAACACGTTGGCTACACGGCCCGGGATGACGTTGGCTAATTCGCCCGGCATGGAGTCTTCGTTAATCGGGGTGAAATGTTCCCGCACGCCTTCGTCCATTTCGTCAATCATTTTTTTGGCGTCCGCCGGGGCTAAATGTTTGTAAGTGGGAGTATTTTTCAAAATTTCATACAAGAACGGGCGGTTCAGGCGGGTGTTGGACATTTCGTTCTTCATACCGCCCATAGAGTTGCCGATAATGACCGCCGTGCGGTTATGGTCATAGGCTTTTTTATCGTAGCCGGCATCTTCCAACGCCATGCGGGTAGTTTCTATGGCCAGGTGTTGCACGGTATCCATCTGCTTGGCAATTTGCGGAGGAATACGGTATTTAATGGAATTAAATTTGAAAGACTGGGGAATAAAACCGCCGATTTTGGAATACGTCTTGTCTTCGGCTTTGTGGTCAGGGCTGTAAAAAAGGTTATAGTCCCAGTAGGACTTGGGAATTTCGGTAATGCAGTTTTTACCTTCTTGAATGTTCGTCCAGAATTCGTCTTTGTTCAACGCTCCGGGCATAATGGCGCCTATGCCTACAATGGCGATAGGTTCTAATTTTTTATTTTTCATTTGGTCTCCTAATCAATGGTTCCCACAAAATACTATATAGGTATATGATATTAAATTTTGGGGGTCCAAAACAAATTAAGAGCCGTTTTTTGCAACCGTTGTGCGGCAAAATCTAACTTGCCGTATTAAAATTTATGTTTTCAAAAGAGCAAAATGCGCGCGCGTTTTGTTGTTTTTGAGCGCTTGCCCGCCTGCAAAAAAGGTTGCTTTTCCATAATAAAAATGAAACGCCCCGGGCTCACGCCTGGGGTTTATTGTGAGCAATATTTATAAAAAACCCCGCCGGAAAGCGGGGCTTTTATAAA
Organism: Candidatus Avelusimicrobium faecicola; assembly: GCA_900540405.1. Classification (GTDB taxonomy): domain Bacteria; phylum Elusimicrobiota; class Elusimicrobia; order Elusimicrobiales; family Elusimicrobiaceae; genus Avelusimicrobium; species Avelusimicrobium faecicola. The sequence goes on from UQFW01000026.1 coordinate 5,474, forward strand.
AACAGCGGCCGTTAGGCTTTCTTTTCTTCGTCCACTTTCATATTTTCCAATTCTTCAATCAGGCTTAACAAAGTGGGCTGCAGTTTGGTCACATATTCTTGTTCAAAGGTAGCCAAACGCTGTTCCAGGCGGGCCATTTGTTTGGCCATTTCGGCCATATTTTTTTCGTCCGCGGTGTTCATTTCTTCCAAGCGGTAATGCAAATCTTTCACCTTTTCTTTTAAGTCCGCCATTTCCAATGCGGAAGTGTTTTGCAAAGAGCTTAAAATAGAGGCACGCGGGGAAAAAGCCGACGGCTTGGAAACCGTCATCATGGTTAAATCTTCCACGGGGGAATCAAAATCCGTTTCATTCGCCAAAGCGGCGCGGTATTTTGCCGTAAACCAAAACAGCAAAACAAAGCTAACCACAAACCCGGCAGACCATAAAATTAATGTGTTTTCCATAAGTACATATATCATATCATATTTTACCGGTTGCTTTGAGTCTTTTTTATTTGCGGATTACCACAAAACAGGCCGCAAAAATAAGTGCATACAACGCAACCGAGGCGCAACTGCGCGCGAGCCCGTCAAAACCGGGCCCCCACAAAAACACCGCACCCGCCAACAACAAGCAGGCAACCACATTGATTGGACTAAATTTTAATTTCATACCTTATCCTATTTAATAACCGTACCCGTTTGCCCGGTTTGATAGTACACAATGCGGATTTCCACATTTTTGGCTTTAGCCAGGCGCACGGCATCCGGGTGCAATACACTGGCCCCGTTTAAGGCCAGTTTATACATTTCGTCAAAATCCAGCACTTCATAGCGTTGTGCTTTTACATCTTTATTGGGGTCGGCCGAATAAACGCCGTCCACATCTTTGACCATTTCCACATGGTCGGCCCCCAACTGGGCGGCCAAAAACACGGCGGACACATCACTCCCCCCGCGTTTTAAGGTGGTAATTTCCTTATTTTCCCCAATGCCCTGGAACCCCGCCACAATGGGCACGTTGCCGTGTTCAATTTCGCGGGCGAGCCTATCCCCGCGCAACGTCAAAATATCGGCCCCGGTGTGCGTGCAAGTGGTAATCAGGCCGATTTGGCTGCCCGTTAAAGATACCGCCGGAACGCCCACCGCCCTTAACGCGATAGACAAAAGCGCCACGCTTACGCGCTCGCCGGTGGTAATCAGCATATCCAATTCGCGCTTTTCCGGGTTGGGGGTAATGCTGTACGCATGGTCCAAAAGTACATCCGTTAAATTGCCGTTGGCGGAAGCTACCACCACCGGGATAAACCCCGCCGCATAGCGGGCTTTAATCAAGCCGGCGGCCTGGAGCAGTTTTTCTTTATTGGCCAGCGTATTGCCGCCGAATTTCATAATACAAATATGGTGCATAAAAAAATCCTTTTTTTATTATAGCAAAGTAAAAGCCGCCCAGACGGCCGGGCTTTTTTGGGTTAGCACCTTTACACCCGCATTCCAAAGAGTTATGATTATTTTAGCAGGAGGTTTTATGGTAAAAAAATTAGTTCTTTTACGCCACGGGCAAAGTGAATGGAATTTGGAAAACCGCTTTACCGGGTGGACGGATGTAGACTTAACCGCCAAAGGCCGGGAAGAAGCCTTCGCCGCCGGGAAACTGATGTTAAAGTCCGGCTTGGTATTTGATAAGGCGTTTACTTCTTACTTAACCCGCGCGATTAAAACCTTAAATTTAGCGTTGGAAGCCATGGACCAGTTATGGCTCCCGGTAGAAAAAACCTGGCGCTTAAATGAAAAACATTACGGCGCTTTGCAAGGCTTAAACAAGGCCGATACGGCCGCCAAATACGGTGCCGAACAGGTGCTTTTATGGCGCCGCGCCTATGACGTGCGCCCGCCCGCATTGACGGCGGACGACCCGCGCCACCCGCGTTTTGAAGCGCGCTACCGGGGTATTGCGGAAGGGACACTGCCGGCGACGGAATCCCTGAAAGACTGCATTGGGCGGTTAATCCCGTATTGGGAAAATACCATTGTGCCCGCCTTAACGCAAAACGACCGCATTTTAATCGCCGCACACGGCAACAGCCTGCGGGGCGTTGTCAAAATACTTAAAAACATCCCGGACGATAAAATCGTGGGGCTGAATATCCCCACCGGGGCGCCCTATGTGTTTGAGTTGGACGAAGACTTAAACCTGATAAAAGATTATTACTTGGGTGACCCGGACGAAATCGCCCGCCGCGCGCAAGCGGTGGCGGACCAAGCCAAAGCCAAATAATCCGTACGCAAAGCTACCAGCAAAAAGCGCCGCCCGGAAAATTCCCGGCGGCGCAATTTTTATGTCCGTAAAAAACTTAATTCCAATCTTTGCGCAGTTTTTTAATGGCTTTTTTAAGTTCCGGTTTTAAGGCGGGGTCCACCAAATCAATAAACAGTTTGCCGTCTAAATGGTCCACCTCGTGCTGGAACGCCTTGGCTAACAGGCCGCGCCCGCGAATGGTTTGTTCTTGTCCGTTTTCGTCCAAGCAAGTAATAGTCACGTCCGTCGCGCGCACCACTTCCGCCCATAAACCGGGCAGAGAAAGGCAGCCTTCTTCTTCCAACTTACTGCCCTGTTTGGCAATAATCTGCGGGTTGATAATGACGTAGCGTTTGTAGGCGTTTTCGTCTTTTTTGGTAGGAGCGGGCAGTAAAATAACCGCCAAACGGTACGGCAGGCCGATTTGGTTGGCCGCCAAACCCACACCGCGCACGGCCAGGCAGGTTTCTTCCATATCCTTTAACAGCATAGGCAACTGCGGGGCCAGTTGGTTGTAATCAACCGGTTTTAATTTTTGGCGCAAAATATCGTCGCCGTATTTTACAATTTTAAGTATGGCCATACTTCTATTTTATCATATTGGGGAACGCCCGTTTAAGGCCGCGGCTTAAAATGCGCCAAAATATCTTGCGGCATTTGAAGTTGGGCCAGTTCGTCCATAAATTCCGGCTTGAAAGTTTGGGCCAACGCGGCTAAAATTTGCAAATGCCGTTGGAAAAACTCCGGCTTGGACGGAGATAAAAACAAAAACATTACTTTAATGGCGTGGTGCGGATTAACCGGGTCTGGCAACGGGGTAGGAAATACCGCCAAAGCGGCCTTAAAATCCGCAATTTCCTCTAGCCGCGCGTGCGGAATGGACAGGCCGGTATCCAGGGTGGTGCTGATGCCTTCTTCCCGGCGCAGGACTTCCCGCAAAACTTCCTCCGGGCCTAAGGCAGGCTCCGCTTGGCAAATCAGCTCCACCAACCGGCGGATGACCGCCTGTTTGGTCTGCCCCGGCGGCACAATGTATATTTGCGCGGGCGAAAGTAAGGCTCTTAAATCCAATGTATTTGTCTTTTTTGCTGGCATATTATTGAAATTTTATGCTACCAAATATCCCCCCGCATTGGCAAGCCGGGCAAAAAGCGTTTCCAGTATACCCCAAAAAGATATAAAATAAAAATAAGATGTTAGATACTTTATATAATACCCTATCCGCGGGGCGCACGCCCGGCAAGCAAGATTTTAACGCCTCCAAAATGTTTTCTTTATTGGAAGACCCTTTTGGAATTTGGTGCTTTTTCCACGCGCCTAAAGAAGAATCCGTCAACGAAATCAACCGTTACGAAAACTTAAAAGTCCGCACGGACCGCAACGCGCGCGACGCTTGGATTAAAGAAGAATTCCCGGATGTGGTATTTATCAGCGGAGAAACCGACGCGGAGCGTTTCAAAAACACCTTAAAAGCCATGCTGGAAGGCAAAAACGCTATTGCCAACGCCGTTTTGTGGAACTTGCCCGATAACGTATACGGCAGTATCAACCTGTTGGTAAAAGACGGCGGTGCTAAAAGCAAACTGGGGAATTTTTATTATCATATTTTTCAATTTAAGCGCGCCCATGACCTTAAAGAACATTACGCCCTGCAAGTAAGTTTATTAAACCGCATTTTGGGTTGTGTGCAGGGGTTCACGCCGTACAATACGCGCGTTTTTCTAAAAGATAAAACGGTGGATGTGGACTACCGCGACCACGAAGAACGCCTGGGGCAAGAACTGGCGTTCTGGCGCTTAATCCGCGACGGAAAAGCCCGTCCGGAAGCCCACAAACCGCCCAAAGCGGCAAACTCCCCCTGGCGCGTATATGCCAACAAAACGGTGGCGGCCGAAAAAAACCTGCTGATGTTGCCGGCCCTCAGTGCGGAAATGCGCCAAGCCCTTAAAATAAACGGTATGTTCACGACCGACGACGTCGCCCATGCGGATTTGGATTTCCTAAAAACTTTTTTAGACGAGCCTTACGCCTCGGACGCTTATTATAACTCGTTGGCGTACTTGCACAACAAGCCTGTTTTGCGCGAGGCCGGGCACTTTCCGCCCCCCCTTAAAAAGCGCAACTTGTATTTTGATTTTGAGGCCACGGAAACGTTCACCAAAAACAGCGTTTCGTTTGTTTACTTAATTGGTATTTGGGATAAAGAAGAAAACAAATACGTCAGTTTTGTAGCCAAAACGCCGGAAGAAGAAATCAAAATTTTTGAACAATTTTACGATTATGTAAAAGATTTTGAAAACACCGCCCTGTACCATTGGACGGAATACGAAGTGAAAAAAATGCGCAATTTGGCCCACACCCACCCGCAAGATGCGGACAAGTTAAACGCCTTATGCCAAATCTGCTACGACTTAAAAGTAGCCGTCAATAAACAGTTTTATTTGCCGGCGCCCAGTTTTTCCTTAAAAGCGGCGGCCCCGGCGTTCGGTTTCCACTGGCGGCAGGACGATTGCGGCGCCATGGACAGCATGGTTTATTTTACCAACTGGCTGAAAACCGGCAACGACGATTTACTTAAAAAAGTGCTGATGTACAACGAAGACGATTGTGTGGCCATGTTGTATTTGGAAGACAAACTAAAAACAGCAGAAGTATTGGATTTTAAGCATGAAAAAAGAACTCCAAACGCTTAAACTGGCGTTAGAAACCGCCGGGCGCGCCGTACGGCGGCGCTTCGGCAAAGTGGGCTACCGCCTGAAAGGGGAAGCCAACTTGGTCACGGATGCGGACTTAGCCAGCCAAAAGGCCGTTATCGGCGTGATTAAAAAGGCGTTCCCGGAGCATGATTTTTGGGGCGAAGAAAACGCCCGCAAAAAAACCGGCTCCCCTTATACCTGGGTGGTGGACCCCATTGACGGCACCACCAATTTTGCGCACACCTTCCCGCAGTGCAGTATTTCTATTGCGCTTTTTTATAAAAACCAGGTGGTAGCCGGCGGCGTGTATAACGCCATTACGGACGAAATGTTCCTGGCCGCCAAAGGCAAAGGGGCCACCTTAAACGGCAAAAAAATTCACGTTTCCAAAGTAAAAAAACTGCACGAGGCCCTGCTGGTGACGGGCTTTCCGTACAACCGCAAAGAAATTATGCCGGAACTTTTGGCCCGCTTTGAACGCTTTTTATGCGCCTGCCACGACGTGCGCCGCCTGGGCTCCGCCGCGCTGGATTTATGTTGGGTGGCGGCCGGGCGTTTGGACGGCTACTGGGAGCAAAACCTAAACCCGTGGGACGTGGCCGCCGGAACGCTTATTTTAACCGAGGCAGGCGGCAAAGTGACCGATTTTTCCGGCAAGAAATACGCCAAAATGGAAGATTTCGGCCGCACGATAGCCGCCTCCAACGGGGCTATTCAAAAAGAGTTATTAAGCCATTTATAAGCGTAATCCGCTTTTTATTTACGCACACTCCGCCCGCCGAAACCGGGCGGATTTTTTTATTTCCCAACGCCCCGGAATGTGTGATATAATTTATTGTTAGCTGATGTTTTTGCACACTTAGATAAAGGGGTTTACACCATGGCTATTAAAGTAATAAAACAATACAGCGTATTTTTGATGAACGAACCGGGCGCACTTAAAAAATTTGCCGAACTTTTTGTGCAGGAAAAAGTAAACATTATTGCTATTTCGCAAGACGTCCGTTATGATGCCGCCGTTGTGCGTATTGCCGTAAAATATAACGAAGAAATCAGCCACGCACTTACTAAAGCCGGGTTTACCAGTGTAAAGACGGACGCTATCTGCCTGGAAACCGAAGACCGCGAGGGCATTGCCCGCGATATTGGGGACGTGCTGTTTAAGCAAGGCATTAACATTACCACCATTTACGGGGCCTCCACCGAAAAGGGAATGAGCCGTTGGATTGTGGTAGTCAGCGATATTACCAAAGCCCTCAATGCGTTGGAATCCAGCGGATTATTTAATTAAATTTTAACGCAGATTACTTAATTAATTTTTAGCCAGGATAGCCCAAAAAAGCCCCGCATTTTACGGGGCTTTTTCTTTTATCAAATGACTTAACGCAACCTCAACCGGGCCGCTTTCAGCTCTTGTTTCCACGCTTTGCGCGCCAGCTTGTGTTTGCGCTCCGCCGCGCCGGAAAGCAAATCTTCCACCTGTTGGGCCTTTATCTCCGGCCAGCGGGCTTCTTCCTGCGCCAACTTTTGGTTCCAGCGGTCCAAATTGGCCTGTTCCTCTGCCAGGCGCGCTTTCATGCCCGCCAGGCCCTTATCCATCCCCTCACTTACCACCGCGTACAACTGCGCTTTAACGGCCGGTTTTTCTTGGGCGGATGCCTTGCGGTATTTTTTGACTAATTTGCGGATTTGCTTGCGCCGCTTTTTGAACGCTTTTTTGGCTTGGCGGCGGCTTTCAAACACCGCCTGCGGGGCCGTTTGGGCCGGGGCTTGGGCCTTGGGGGCGCTGTCCGCCGGTAAACTGCACTCGGCCGGGGCGCCGCCGTCCGCCTCTTTTAATTCCTGGGCAAACAGCGTGCCTGCAAAACCCAACAAAACCACCGCCAAAAAAGCGTTTTTCATAAAACCGCTCCTAATCTAAAGACGTATCATGCACGCCCGCTTCGGCAAAGCCTTTGGCGCGCAATTTGCAGGAATCACAATGCCCGCACGGTTTTTTGCCGCCGGCATAGCAACTCCACGTCAGTTCAAACGGTACTTTTAATTTGGCCCCCAAACGCACAATATCCGTTTTGGATAAATCCATCAGCGGGGCCAGAACTTCTATGCCTTCCCGCACGCCGCGTTTGGTCCCCCGGTTTAACGCCTCGCCCGCCGCCTTAAAAAAAGCAGGGGTGCAATCCGGGTAGCCGGAAAAATCCACCGCGTTGGGGCCGGCAATAATGGCATCGGCTTCCACCGCGTCCAACAGGGAGCCCGCAATAGACAAAAACATCAGGTTGCGGCCCGGCACATACGTTGACGGAATCCCCTCTTTCGGGATGTCCTCCAACGCCACATCCGGCAGTTTTTGGTTTTTATCCACCAAAGAACAGCAGGAAAGCCACGGCAAATTCAGCGTAATCAAATGGTGTTTAACGCCCAAATTGCGGGTAATCATCTGTGCGGCCAAAACCTCTCTGTCGTGGCGTTGCCCGTAAGAAACGGTCAAGGCTTCACATTCGTAGCCTTTATCCAACGCCCAATACAAACAGGTGGTAGAATCCAACCCGCCGGAAAAAAGCACAATGGCTTTTTTCTTGCGTCTGCCCGCAAGCGGAATTTTAGTAATATCCGCGGCCGGCTTGGAGGCAACCTCCCGCTCCGGCGCCACGGTGTTTTGCTCGGCCGGGGCCTGGGGTTCCTGCAAAAGCTGGTCCACCGGGTCCAAAACCGGAGCCAGCGTTTCCCGGGTTTCTGCCGGGCGGAGCGGCCTTTCCGATTTTTGGAAGGTTTCCATTAATTCTTTTTCTTCTTCTTTTACGGTTTTCAAAAATCCGCTGAAAAAGCCCCTCAACTTACTGCTGCTCTTGGTAGAAGTAGCGGCGGAGTCTTCCTTCGGCGCCTGCGGCTGGTTGACCGCATCCAAAGACGGCATTACTACCGCATCTTCCGGGGAGGCCTCGGCGGCGTTCTGTTGCCCGTAGGCAAAACAGGCGGCATAGTCTTCGCCCTCTGCAAATTGGAAAGTAGGAATAATAGGTAGTCCGTTTACACGCAAAGCAATCGCCGCATCTTCCTTGGCGGTTTTGGGGCCGTGTTTGATAAACTCCACATACCGCAACGTATTTTTTACATCATTTACGGCCAGCTCGGCATTACCGAAGCCCTGTAAAAAATCTTTTAAGGCGCTGACACACAAAAAGTCTTCGGCATCATCTTTATTGGCAAACAACGCACTGGGCACCAAAAGCACATCCCGGCTGAGCCCCTTTAACAAAGCCGCCAATTCATAAAAGTTGCAAAACCCGCCCATAAAAATTTGGCTGGCTTGCCGCGCGCCGAACAGCGCCTTTGTGCCGGCGGTCGTCACCACCAAAGCCGGGGTGCCGGCATCCGCCTTGGAAGCCGCATACGGGGAGTTGTCTTCATGGGCAAAGCCTTGCGGGAAGTCCAATTCGGAATAGACGGTAAACTGCGGGTTTTTCTCCTTAAACGCTACCGCTTTGGATACATCTTCAAATACCCGCACATCCCGCTTGCCGCGTTGCAACAGTTGGCAAATGGTGGTAGCACTGCGCAGTACATCCACTACCACAATGTTATCCGTCCAAACCTTACATTCTTCTTTGGTTTTAGCTATTAGTACGTTCATTCAAAATCCCCAATACTTCAAAATCTTCAATGGCTTTTTGGTCTTGCGGAGTTAAATTATCCACATATTTAATGGCGTAAATAATTAACGTCACTTTCGGTACGGAAGCACCGTCTTCCGCGCTGTTATACTGCCCCAAAAACATGGCATCCGCCCCTTTGGAAGCTACAAATTTTCTGCCCCGCTCTATGCCGCGGCGCAGGGAATCGCGGTCCGGGTCCACATTTTTAATGCGCAGTAAGCCCAAATTGCCGTACGGACGGGTGATTTGGTCCCGGCCGGAAACCACTTCCACTTTTTGGGTTTTATTCGCCGGGAAATCCGGCCCTATGGGTATCCAATCCATATTCACATGGTTATCCAGCGTAGCGCAACCGCACAACACCGCGGCAAGCGCACCTAAAAAAAGACTTTTTTTCATACTATTTCCCCTTTTATTTATTAGCGGCCAACTGCCCGCAGGCGGCCAGAACGTCGTTGCCCATACTTTTGCGGATAGTGACCCCGATGCCCATGGCCTTTACGGCGGCGGCAAAATCTTTTACTACTTTATCATCCGTCTTCATACCGCGGCCCAAATTGCAGGCAATCAGATTGACATGGATTAAGTAATTGTCTTTAATGCCGTAAATCCATTTGGCCAGTTTACGGATATGCTCCGGCCGGCTGTTGACGTTTTCCAAAACGGCATATTCTAAAAATACTTGGCGGCCCGTCATGGCGATATATTCTTCCACCGCTTTTTGCAATTCTTCCAAATTAAAACGGCGGTTGACGGGCATTAATTTACTGCGTTCTGCATCGTCTGCATTGTGCAGGGAAACCGCCAAATTGGCCTGCGGCAAATCCACCGCCAGCTTGTGCAGTTTATCGGCAATGCCGGCCGTAGAAATGGAAATATGCCGCGCGCCGATATTCAAATAATCCGGGTTGGATAACGTCTGCGCCGCTTTTACCACATTTAAGTAATTGAGTAGCGGCTCCCCCATGCCCATAAATACCACGCTGGAAATCCGCTCGCCCAGTTTTTCTTTGCGCACATATTGGTACCACATTAAAACTTGGTCGGCAATTTCTTCATCCGTCAAATCCCGGCGGAAACCCATTTTGCCCGTACTGCAAAAAGAACAGTGCAGTGGGCAACCCACCTGGCTGGAAACGCACACGCTCCAAGTATCCTGCGGTTTGAGCAGTACGGTTTCTATTTGGCGGCCGTCTTGCAGGGTGAGCAGGGCTTTGGCGGCTTTATCCGCCTTGGAAAACACCATTTTGCTTACTTTGAAACTTAAAATGGGGTATTTTTCAGCCAAATCCTGGCGGATTTGCGCCGGCAGAGAGGTGGCCTCCTCCCAAGACGTAATACCGTGTTTATAGACGGCATCCCTTACTTGGGCGATACGGAAATTCGGCAATCCGGCCGATTTTATATATTCTTTGACAGATTCAAAATTCATGGGTTTCTTTCCTATTATAGGGTTTCTATCTATTTTAGCATTTTAGAGCCGTAAAATCAGTTTAGAAGCCTTTATTTTATATTAGTTTTGCCGGAAAGATGAAAAAAAGGCTTTATTTTAGTATAATACCTGCACGATGACCCAAGAAATTAAATTTAGCACAGCCGGTTTTAGAACCATTACCGCAGACGGAATGACTGCCCAATCCGTCCAGCGTTTAGCTTACGGGATTTCCGAACATATTTTGGAACATCCTTTTTACGGATTTGAAGGTACAGGTTATAAAAAACACTGCCAGGACCGGGGCAAAAAGCCCAAAAAACCGCTCGTATTTATCGGGCACGATACCCGCTTTTTATCCCGCCAGTTTGCGGCCGTAGCGGCCAATGCCCTGGTGCAGAGCGGGATTACCGTTCAGTTGGCGGAACTGCCCCTTCCTACCCCGGTAGCGGAATGGACTGTATTAAACGAATGTGCCGTCGGGGCCATCGTAGTCACCGGCAGTGAAAGCGAATACTATGTAAACGGGATTAAGTGGATTTCTTATTACGGCGGTATTGCCAATAACGAAATCGTCAGCGATATTGAACGCCGTATTCCCTCCCCCTCTGCCCAAATTTTGAAAGCCTCCTCAACGGAGTTTAATTACATCAACGCCGCCGCCTGCATTACCAAGGATTTACGCAAGGATTATATTGCCCACTTGGAAAAACTGCTGGACGTAAAGGCGCTGAAAAAATCCAAACTTAAAATTGCGGTGGACCCGTTATTCGGCACGGCTAAAAACTATTTCCGCCCGGTGCTGGAAAAATACGGCATTACCGTAGAAGGCATCCACGAAAATACGGATGTGTTGTTCGGCGGTAAAGTGCCCAACGCCGGCCCGGTCAGCTTGGAAGAGCTTAAAAAACTGGTGACTTCCAAAAAAATGCACTTGGGGATTGCCTGCAACCCGGATTGCGATAAATTCGGCATTATTGATGCGGACGGCACTTGGGTTTCCCCCAACGAAATTATCCCCATGCTCTTAGACCACATTGTGCGCAACAAACAAAAAAAGGGCCGCGTATGCCGCAGTGTAATTACGTCTAACCTGTTTGACCAAGTAGCCAAAGCCCACGGGCTAATGCTACGCGAAACCCCGGTAGGGTTTAAGTACATTACGGAACTGATGACCACCGGGCAGTATTTAATGGGTATGGAAGAATCCGGCGGGATTGCGCTGGCAAACCATATTCCCGATAAAGACGGCCTGCTCGCCTGCTTTTTAATTGTGGATATGCTGGCAGTGGAAGGCAAAACCTTAAAACAGTTGCGCAACGCTTTTTATAAAAAATACAAACCGTTGTATGACCAAAAAGTAAGTATGCCCAAAACGGAAACGGAAATTAACCGTATTATGGAGCGGTTGGACATAAAACCGCCGCTTTCCATTAATAAAACTTCCGTTTGGCGTATTGACTCCACGGACGGATTTAAGTTTATTCTGAAAGGCGGCAGTTGGTTGGCCATCCGTCCGTCCAGTACCGAGCGGCTCATCCGTTTGTATGCAGAATCCCCGGATGAAAAAATACCCGCCGCTTTGATTAAAGAAGGCAAAAGAATTATAGACAGCATTATATAACCCCGGTTGTTCCTAAGCAACCGGAGGGGGTGAAAATGACTCGTATAAAAAAAATTACAGCCAGAGAAATTTTAGATTCCCGCGGCTTCCCCACGGTTGCGGCAGATGTGTATTTAGATGACGGCACCGTAGGTACCGCGGCCGTTCCCAGCGGCGCTTCCACCGGCTCACACGAAGCGTTGGAACTGCGTGACGGCGGCGCGCGCTACAACGGCAAAGGCGTATTAAAAGCCGTGGCCAATGTGGATAAAATTTCCCAGCATTTGGCCGGTATGAACCCGTTTGACATCCGCCTGATTGACGACAGCCTGATTGCCATGGACGGCACGGAAAACAAAAGCAATTTGGGTGCCAATGCCATGTTGGCGGTTTCCATGGCGGTTTTGCGGGCCGGGTGCCACCAAGCCAAACTGCCGCTTTACGAACATCTGCGCCGCGTGTATGAACTGCCCGCCGAGGGCTATTTGTTGCCTACCCCCATGCTCAACATTATTAACGGCGGCAAACACGCGGATTCCGGCCTGGACGTGCAGGAATTTATGATTGTGCCCCAGCACGCGCCCAACTTTAGCGAGGCCCTGCGCGCCGCGTGCGAAACGTACCACGCCTTAAAAACCCTGCTCAAAGAACAAGGCATGGTTATTGCCGTGGGGGATGAGGGCGGATTTGCGCCGAAAATTGCCAAGCACGAGGACGTTTTCAAAACCATTTTGAGCGCCGCCCAAAAAGCGGGCCACCCGGATATGGCCCTGGCCACGGATTGTGCCGCCAGCGAATTTTACAAAGACGGGCAGTATCACTTTGAAAAATCCGCCTATACTTCCTCCCAAATGACGGATATTTATGCCCATTGGTGCCAAAACTATCCGCTCGTTTCCATAGAAGACCCCTTGCAAGAGGACGATTGGGCCGGGTGGCAGCACATTACGCAAAAACTGGGCAGTAAAATCAACCTGGTAGGGGATGACTTGTTCGTCACCAACCCGGCACGCTTGCAAAAAGGCATTGAACAAAAAGCGGCCAACTCTATTTTAATTAAGCTCAACCAAATCGGTACGGTTTCGGAAACGGTGGACGTGATGTTAAAGGCCCACCAAGCCGGCTACTCCACCATTGTTTCCCACCGCTCCGGCGAAACGGAAGACAGCTTTATTGCCGATTTGGCCGTAGCCACCAACGCAGGCGCTATTAAAACCGGCGCACCGGCCCGCGCGGAACGGACCGCCAAATACAACCGCTTACTGCAAATAGAGGCGGAATTGGGTGCCAAAGCGGCTTACGCCAAGGACAACGTGTTTAAGAAATGATTTCCCGCCGCGCTAAAACACCTATCCAACAACAAAAAAAGAAACTACTGCTGTGGTGCATCAGCATTGCAGCAGTGGTTTTGGTTATTTTCGGCGGAAGTTTTTTCAATTTAGTACACAATAAACTGGAATTAAAAAAACTCAACAAACAAACCGTCCAACTGGAAAAAGACTTTCAGGCGCTCTCGGCGGAGTTGGAGCTGTTGCAAAAACAAGACCCGGTTTATTTAGAAAAACTGGCCCGCACCCGCTACCACATGACAAAACCCGGGGAAACGGAATTCCGTTTTCAGCCGGAAAAATGAGGATTTTATGAATATAGAAGTAATCCATTTAGGCCCCATGGCAAACTGCACCTACCTGGTGACACAAGACGAAAACGCCCTGCTGATTGACCCCGCCTGGGATATGAACGCCCTGGAGCAAACCTTAAAAGCCAAAAAGCTAAACCTATTGGCCGTATTGTTTACCCACGGACACTTTGACCACGTCAAAACCGCCGAAACTTTACTAAAGGCCCACGGTTTGCGCGCTTATATAGAAGAAAACGACGTGCTGTTAAGCGGCTTACCCGGAGAGGTACTGCAACCCTACCGCGGGGAGCAAAACCTGCAAATCGGGCCGTTTAAGGTGCATATTATCCCCACGCCGGGCCATACGGCAGGCGGCGTGTGCATTTTAATCGGGGATGCCCTTTTTACCGGGGATACCCTTTTCCCGGGGGCGTGTGGCCGGGTGGACTTGCCGTCTTCCGACCCGCGCGAAATGCGCAAAAGTTTGTACCGGCTTTCCCAACTGCCGGACGATACCCAAATTTTTGCCGGGCACAGCTACGGGGGAAAATCGGGCTCGTTCATCAGCTATGAACGCCAAACAAACCCCTTTATGCGTAATGCCATTAAAGATAAGGATATTTTATAATGCACCCCATATTACTGAAAATAGGCTCTTTTGAACTGGCCAGCTACGGCGTGATGACTGCGCTGGGCTACGCGGCGGCCTCGTGGTATTTGGTACGCCGTTTACAAGCGGTTAAGTTGGATAAAGATACTTTTTGGAACATTATTTTTATCGCCTTTCTAGGGGCGTTAATCGGCAGTAAACTGCTTTACATTATTCTTTCGTGGCCGCTGTTGGGCGATACGTTTACCGCTAAAATAGCCAATATCTTCCAAAATTTCCGCTATGGGTTTGTGTTTTTCGGCGGGATGATTTTGTCCGTGGCCTCTTTATATGCGTACCTGAAAAAGAAACGCCTGCCCATTTTGCCGACGGCGGATTTCTTAATTACGGCCCTGCCGCTCGGGCATGCCCTGGGGCGCATTGGCTGTTTTTTGGCCGGGTGTTGCTACGGCAAACCCACCACGCTGCCGTGGGGCGTGGTATTTACCAACCCGGATACGCTGGTTCCCGTCCAATTACAGGGGGTGCCGCTTCATCCTACCCAACTGTACGAAACGGCGTGCAATTTGCTTTTGTTCTTTTACCTGCACAAGGCGTATCAAAAAAAACATACGGCGGGCAGTATTTTAATCCGCTACATTATCGGATACAGCGCTATCCGCTTTGTAATAGAATTTTTCCGCGGGGATTACCGCGGTGCATTTATATTGGGGCTGTCGCCGTCGCAGGCATTAGCGGTTTGCGCCGTGGTGCTTGCCGCGGCGGTGTATGCCCTGTTTATTAAGGAAACAAAACATGGCTGAAAAAAAGACTCTCATTTTTGACGGATATTCCCGCCGCTTGGATATTTATGTGTGCGACGAGCTGGAAACTTTCCCCCGCGCCTTGGTGCAACGGATGATTAAGGACGGCAAAGTGACCGTAAACGGCAAACAGGTAAAGCCTTCCTGGCCGCTTACGCCCGGCGAAAAAGTGGAAATTGAAATGCCCTCCGCCGCCAAAACCAAAATTCAACTGAAAGATTTGCTCATTCATGATGACGAAGATTTTTTTGTAATTGCCAAACCGGCCGGGTTGTTGGTTCACCCGCAAAGCCCGGTGTGGGAAACCAACCCGCAGGCGGTCTTTTCGTTTGAAGAAACACTGGTATCCGTCATTTTGGCTACTCCCCCCGCCGGGTTTGATACTTCCACCCCCCGCGCCGGGTTGGTACACCGCCTAGACCGCGAAACCAGCGGGGTCATGGTAATTGCCAAAAACGCGATTTTTCAAAACTGTATGACGGAACTTTTTGCCAACCGCCTAGTCCGCAAGACGTATTATTCTATTGCCTGCGGAGAAATCCCGGACGACGAGGGCGTGATTAATGTGCCTATCGGGCGTGTGGCGGGCGGAAAAATTAAAGCCTCCGATATGGGGCGCGAAGCCATTACGGAATACAAAGTATTGGAACGCAAAAACGGTTTTACCCGCGTGCAGTTGCACCCCGTCACGGGGCGCACCAACCAGTTGCGTGTGCATTTAAGTTGGCTGGGCTACCCGGTACTGGGGGACTGGCTGTATAAAGGGGCCACGGCCGACAGGCTGATGCTCCACTCCCGCCGGGTGGAGTTTGCCCACCCGTACACTGGGGAGCCTTTACAGTTTGAAGCGCCTGTTCCGCCGGATTTTACCGCCGCGTGGGAACGGGTAAGCACCGCCAAAAAATAAAATCTAAACCGCGCTGAAAAGTGCGGTTTTTTGTGCATAAAAATCCTCCGACGGAGGGCTAGCTCAAAATAACTATTTTTTTAGGTGGACGGATGCGCAGATAAAGAGTATCCTTTAATTAAGCAGTACCAAGGGGGGAAGCGGAGATATGGGGATATTTCCGCTGACAAACAGGGGGATATGTAAAAAGGAAATATCAGCTTAATCACAGGGGACAAACTAATATTTTCTTTTTGCGTAAGGGCTCCGCACACCGCGGAGCCCTTTTTTATTTTTTAAGGATATTTTTTGAGTAGCCTTTTTCCGCATGCGTTTAATTTTTATTGGTTTTTACTTATTTT
>UQFW01000027.1 GCA_900540405.1 Candidatus Avelusimicrobium faecicola
TCCGTTTCCAACATTTCTTTAACGGCGCTAAATTGCGTGCTAGTGCCCAAAATTTCCGCCTTATTTTTTACGAGTGTAAAATCTCCGGGGGTCAGTTTATCCAGCCCCGCCGTTTCGGCCAGTGCAATTTTGATTCCAAAAAAGTAGTCAAACGCCTCTTTTACTTGTTGGCTCGTCAAAAAGTTGTACTTAACCTTAAAACTAAACCGCCGCAAACTGGCCGGGTCCAACGATTCCATTAAATTGGTCGTGCAGATAAACGGATACGGGTGATTCTCCATCCAAGTAAGCATTTCGTTCACGCTGGAAACTTCCCACGAGCGCGCGGCGGTGGAACGGTCCCGCAAGAAACTGTCCGCCTCGTCAAAAATCAGCAGGGATTTATCCTCTCGGGCCTGCGCAAACGCTTTGGCGATGTTTTGCTCCGTTTCCCCCACATAACAGCTGATTAAGTCAGAGGCTCTGCGCTGCACCACCTCCAACCCCAGTTTATCCGCCAAATACCGCGCATAGGCCGATTTGCCCGTTCCGCTTGCCCCGTACAAACAAAGCGAAAAATTCAGCCGCCCCAAACGGGTTAATTGGGTAGTCAACGCCTGCAAATCCATATCCGCATGAATTAAGGCCGGATAAAAGCGGATGTTTGTTTTTTCCTCTTCGGGATTTTTCCGTCCCCCATTCAGCGCCTGTATCATAAAAGATAAATGCTCTTGAACGGTAGGCAAGCCGCCTTTGGCCATACGGGCCGCTTGCGCCGCGCCGGCAATCATAGACGGTTGGACTTCGTACTTTTTGGCAAGCGCAAGCGTGTCACCCTTGGTGTAAGTAATTTTATTGGCGGACAGATACTTATTCCAAATCTTTTGGCGCATTTCTACCGGCGGCTTATCAAAACACACGGCTAAGGTAAAGCGGCGGATATAAGCCGGGTCCATCCGGTGGATTTTATTGGTGGTCCAAATAACAGGCACTTCGTTATTTTCCAACAGATTATTGATTTCTACTTTACTGGTGCGCGTTTCCAAACTGGAAAATATATCTTCCCCCTCGTCCAAAAGCAGACAAGTATTTTTAACCGTTTTAAGCAAAAATTGTTTGCGGTACAACTGTTGCAAACGGTAGTTTTTTTCTTCTTCCCCATTATTGCAAACCCCCACCGGATATAGGTTCAGCTTGGCCGATTGGGCCAACACCTGCGCAAAACTGCTTTTCCCGGTGCCGGGCGTGCCGTATAAAAGGATATTAAACCCTTTGGTGTGTCTGGCTTGTTTCATAAGCCGCGTGGCCAATTTAGCCGCCTCCACATAGGCAAAGTCTTTGACGGTAAGTTCATCTTTGCTTGGCACCGGCGCGCCGATAAGGGCCTCATAGCGTGCGGCATCGTTTTTGTGTAAGGAGAAGATAAACTCCTGCACCCAACTGCTCAAATGCAAACTACCCCGATACCGTGTACGAAACAGAATGCCCAACCGCATTAATGGGGCGTCTTGATTCAAAAGAGAATTTCCCAATCCTTTCGGCAACCCTGCTACCATGGTGAGCGTATTGTCTTCCTCCTCCAAATCTGAACTAAATTCTCGCACACACTCCTGCAAGAGTTCATTATTTTGCATAGCACTCAAAAAATATACAACGGCGCGCTCCTCTTTACTTAACCGGAAGATATGCACCAGATATTCCATATTTTTTTGGGCCGGTGTTGGGGTAATTTTTGGATAATTTTCCCCATATTTAGCCAATACTTGCTCTATTTCCGCAAGCACTTTTCGGATTTTTGAGGAATTGCCGAACGCATCCAGCTTTTTCAACCCCGGCACCAAGTCTTCTTTTATTTTTTGGGCTGCCAGTATCAAATCCCGCTCAAAATTTTTCTTAGTTTTCAAGCGGGGGAGCAACTTGTTTAGATAATATAAGGTCTCATATTGTTCTTGTGTATAGTTCATAAATGGCACTCCTTTTTTGTTAGATTACTTATAGGATAGCACCCCCTGGCGACAGCGCTATGTCGCACAAAAGATATAAAAAAGACCTAGGAAAAATGCTAGGTCTTGGGAAATCAACTGCCTTAAAATGCAAACAGATAAAAATTACTTATTTTGAATTTTACTTCATACACTGATACACTCGCCACCATTTTTCATAATTCTTTAATATTTTCGGCATTGGGGCATCTTTATCAAACCTTCCCAACAAGAAAGAACTTAACAGTAATAGCCCTTTGTCTTTTCCTTCTAAATCAACCGCATAGCGTAAAGGGGCAAATTTTCCTGTTTCGGGGTCTTGGCCTGTTAAAATGCGCGGGCCTTGGCCCATTAAAATGCGCGGCCCTTGTAAAAGACAAATATTCCCCTGTTCCTTCTTTTTGGCAATCAATTTTATCTCCCCTTTATGTACCATCTCTTTTAATTGTTTTCCATGCTTGCTTTGTACATATTGTTCTTGTTGGGGTAAAATATGGGCAAATAATTTGCTGGGGCCATAAGCAAGGGCCGTTCCCTGCATGGCTTTAATTCCTCTGATTAGTACGCCCACTTTAGTTTCTTTATTTCCGGCCATTAAATCCATTCCCCATTGGTGGAAACAAAAAGGGGCGGCTACTTCCCCCTTGTATTGTTCCCTATGAATACAAAAATCATCCTTATTGGACTTGGTTTGCCCATAATAATAAAATTCTATTTCCTGTAAGTTAAAATATTGGCCGGAAACCCATAAAGCGCATTGTGTAAATAAATATTCGGCCAACTTTGAAAACCTGTCTTTCACAGGCAATTCAAAATCAATCTGCTCACATAAATCTTCCTGTTGAATTATTTTTTCATTCATCATATTCCCTCGTTAAACAATGCACCGCGCTTGAAATTGCCGAAGAATACAGCTATGGGGATTATATAGAAATTGCCAACCTTTTAAAAGCCGCCCGGGCGCACGAATAAAAACCGGGGGAGGAAAAATTCCCGCCGAGTGCGCCCGCGCTGTATTTAGGCTTAAAAATTCGCTTTCATCCCCGCTCGGCTCAATGCCCGGCGGGGCTTTTTATGTGCCCCCTCCGGCCCGCGGTTTTTTTGCGTATTTTGGAAATTGTGCGCGTTTTTATTTTTATGCAAAGGATATTGCGCCGGAAAAGAAGGAGATAATTAAAAATAAAGTTATCACAAAAACCAAAACTTCACCTAAGGAAAAGAATGACCCCTTATAACTTTCCCAATTATACGGCACCTTAACATAGGGCTGTAATTTTTTAAGAATTTCATATATTTGCACTTTAGAAACCGCATGATAGGAAACCCCGGTGCCGTCTTTCAATTTGAATCTAATAGTAGCAAAATAAGCATTAGCACAACCGCGGCTCATATACAGTTCATATAAAGTAGGTTGGTCGCTGTCTTCTACCACAGAAACGCGCTCTATATCCGAAAAATAATAAACAGAATCCTGAATAAAAACGCATCTTTTTTGTTCATCAATTTTTATCTTTCTGAAATCCACTTTTTCCAGAAATTTGGATATGGAAAGAAATTGTGTTTTAATGATTATTAAAACCACTATTGCCATAATAATAACTAACATAATAAGCTCCTTACGTTCTTTACGATACTTTGCAATATATCATTTTTTCACCCTAAAAACCATCTTCCGCTTGCGGGAAGCGTTTAAGCGTTTTGGGGGCCGGCGGCCATTTCTTTCAGTTTTACATAATCCACTTTGCCGGTACCCATTAAAGGGAGTTCTTCCACCACGCGAATGGTTTTAGGTACAGCCAGTTCGCTGACGCCCTTTGCCTTAAAAGCGGCCGACAGCGCGCCGCGTTCCACCGCAGGCTCCGTGGTAAACAGCACCAGCTGTTCGCCTTTTTTCTCATCCGGGATATTAACCACCGCGTGCATTTTGTTCGGCCACAGGGCATTTAGTTCCGTTTCCACCGCCGTTAAAGAAATCATCTCGCCCGCAATTTTGGCAAAGCGTTTGGCGCGGCCCAAAATAAACACAAATCCGTCTTCATCCACCCGCACAATGTCGCCGGTATCATACCAACCGCCTTGCGGCGGCTCCACCACGCCGGGCTTGGAATCACGCAGATACCCGGCCATAATATTGGCGCCTTTCACCCACAGTTTTCCGCCGTCTTCCACGCCGGGGATTTGTTCCAACTTATACTCCATGCCGGGCAGCAAGCGGCCCACGCTCCCGCGCTTAAAATACATGGGCGTATTGACCGCCATTACGGGGGAGGTTTCGGTAGCACCGTAGCCTTCCATAATGCGCAGGCCGAATTGGTCGTAATACTTGCGGATAGTTTCTTCTTTTAGTTTTTCCGCACCGACCACCGCCAACCGCACCGAGTAAAAATCGTACGGGTGCGCCATTTTGGCATAACCGTTAAAGAAAGTATCCGTACCAAAAATAATGGTGGCGTTGCTATCGTAAATCAGCTCCGGCACAATGCGGTAATGCAGCGGGGACGGATAGAAAAACACCGGCACCCCGCTTAAAAGCGGCAGCAACGTCCCCACCGTTAGCCCAAACGAATGGAAAATAGGCATCGCATTAAATACGCGGTCTTTCAGCCCAAAATCCAAAACGCTTTGTAATTGCAAACGGTTGGCTTGTATGTTTTCGTGGCTTAACACAACCCCTTTGGGGGTGCCTTCACTGCCGGAGGTAAAAAGCACTACGGCAGGGTCTTTAGAGGAGGCGTTCCCGCGCACTTGTTTATAATAGCGCCGCGGGAAATAAGAGGCCGCCCACCCGGCCGCTTTATCCCAAAGGGTAATTTCTTTTTTCAAATCTTCCAAATATACCAATTTCAGCCCGGCCTGTTTCAGTGCGGCGGCCGTTTCCACCAACCCGCCTTGTTCCAAAAATGTTTTGGAAGTAAACACCGTGGAAATGTTAGCCGCCTTACAGCACGCCAACATATTTTTTA
This sequence comes from Candidatus Avelusimicrobium faecicola, assembly GCA_900540405.1. Classification (GTDB taxonomy): domain Bacteria; phylum Elusimicrobiota; class Elusimicrobia; order Elusimicrobiales; family Elusimicrobiaceae; genus Avelusimicrobium; species Avelusimicrobium faecicola. The sequence continues at coordinate 4,925 of UQFW01000027.1, forward strand.
CCCCGGTGGAAAAGTTCAGCATACACGGGGTAATGTTAAAGGCGCGCATACCGAAAAACGCCACCACGGAGGCCGTCATATTCGGCAGTAAAAACCCGGCCATTTCGCCCGGTTGCTGGTGTTGGGCTATTTTTTTACCCAACACAAAAACGGCCGTCAAAAATTGCCCGAAATTTAACGGGCGGCGCGTGGCATCATTAATCATGCGTTTTTTGCGCCCCACCAGTTTATACGCATCCAACAGGGAATCAAACAGCGTTTCGCCTGTATTTCCGGCCCGGTACTTCATATTTACCATAATATCGTACAGCCCGCGGGCGGCCGCCAAACGGCGCGCCTTTCCCTTTACGCTTTCTTCAATTTTTAATGTTTTAGGCGCCTGAACGGTAATGGTAATTTTGCTTTGCGGGCGCGTTTTTAACTGCGTGCCAAAGCGGGAAAATAACGAATACTGGCTCCCCTCCAAACAAATGGGCAACAGTTGCGCGTCACTTTTATCGGCAATCATGGCCGGGCCGGGATAAATCTTCATCAGCCCGCCTGTGGTGGTAATGCGCCCTTCCGGGAAAATAACCACCCGCTTGCCCGATTTTACTTCTTCAATAATGGATTTCACCGCCATCGGGTTGGTGGGGTCAATCGGAAAATACTTTACCAAATGCAAGAAAGGCTTTACCCACCATTTTTGGCTGACGTAAGTATCAATGGCAAAATACAAATGCCCGGGGATATACACCCACAACAATACGGCATCCAAAAAGGAGGTATGGTTGGCAATAATCACCGCATTACCTTGCAGGTTTTTCCAGTGTTCCAAGCCGTTTACTTTTACGCCATATACAAAGTTCAAAACCCGCGTCATAATCATACGGATAATATGGTGCGGCAACAAACCGCAAATATAAATAGCGGCTAACGCGTTAATAAGCGCAATTACGCCAAACACGGCCGGAATGGTAAAGTGCAAGGCCAACAGCAACGCGCAGAACCCACTGCCCAACACCATAAAAAGGGAGTTGATAATGTTATTGGTGGCAATCACGCGGGAGCGGGTTTCTTCGGTAGCCAAAAATTGGAGCATGGCATTCAGCGGCACGATATACAAACCGCCGCACACCGCAAAGCCCAGTAAATCCAGCGTAATGCGTTTGCCTGCAAACGTCATTAAAAACGCCTTGTAATCGGCCGGCAGAACCGGCGGCACATAGCCGGAGGTAGCACACGCCAAATCTACCAGAAATACCGTCATCAAAAGCGCGCTGATGGGCACATATTTGCTGGTAATTTCCCCCTTTACCAAAAATTGGCACAAAAGCGAGCCCAGCCCAATCCCGCACGAAAAGAGCGTCAGCAAAAAGGTAAACAGCCCCGGCGTGCCGTTTAATATATCATGCGCCAAAGAAGGCATTTGCGCAATTAAGGCCGTGCCTAACATCCAAAACCAGGAAATCCCCAAAATACAAAGGAAAATATCGTGGTTTTGCTTGGCAAAAGCCATATTTTTCCAGGTACTGCGCAGGAAGTTTTTATCTATTTCCAGCGCGGCATTGGCCGGTTTTTGGGCCGGAATAAACAAACTGGCCAACAGCCCCGCCACCGCTACCGCCAACATAATCCCCGGCAGCCATAATTCATTGACGGAAATAATAATCCCGCCGAAAATAGTACCTTGCAAAATAGAGCCGTAAGTGCCGGCCTCAATAATACCGTTCCCGGCAATCAGCTGGTTTTTGCCCAAAATATCCGGCAAAATGCTGTATTTCACCGGGCCGAAAAAGGCCGATTGCGTACCCATCAAAAACAGCACGCCCAACAGCAACGGCACGTTGATAGTCAAAAAACCCACCCCGGCCAGCAGTACAATCAGCACCTCTAAACCTTTAGTGGCTTTAATTAAAACATCTTTGCGCAGTTTATCGGCCATTTCCCCGGCCACCGCCGAGAACAAGAAAAACGGCAACATAAACAACGCCACCGCCAAAGAAACCACTACCGATTTACTCCCCGCCGACATATCGGCCACTTTATAAGTAATAAAAGTAGCCATGGCCGTACGGAAGAAATTATCGTTAAACGCCCCTAAATACTGCGTACAAAACAAGGCTAAAAATGAACGGTTAAAAAATGTCTTCAGTAAAGATAACATACTATTTTTCCTCCTGTAAGGCACCGAACCAATCTCTTAAAATTTGTTCCATTTGCGGGCGGCTTTGCGCGGGTATTTTTTCCGTCAACCCCCGCACCAGCTTATCATATTCCGGCCATACTTTATCAATCAGCGCCTGCCCTTGCGGAGTAATGCAAATGATGTTTTCCCGGCGGCTGTGCGGGTTTGTTCGGCGGGTAATCCACCCGCCCCGTACGGATTTTTCCACCAGCTTGGTAATATTGCTGGCCGAGGCTATCAACCGTTTGGACAACTCCACCTGGCTAATCCCGTTGCCATTGTTTTGATACGCCGCCAACATCAACAGGTTAAACTGCACCGCCGACAAACCGTGCGGAAGCAAATATTTTTCCACCCGGGCTTGTAATAAATTATATACTAAAGCCAATACATATATAATGTTTTCATAACGGCGGCCCTTTGCCGGATTGATACCGTAAGGCCGCAGATTAGTGTTTTTAGTTTCCATATAAATAGTTTACTAATAAACTGTTTCTTTGTCAAACAAAAAGCCCGGAAGGAGTGGGGGCCGTTGGTACGCCGCACCTGGTTCGCCGCGCGCCGCGGCACGCTGGCCGGGGGTTTTTCCGGCCCGGATTTTACGCAACAAAACGCCCCGCCGTTCAGCGGGGCTTTTATAAATTTATGGATGTACCGGATACGGCTTATAGGTGCAACCGTTTTTGATACAATTTGGGCCCTCTTTTTTATCCGGCCGGGTGATGGCGGTTTCAATTTCCTCCAACCGCTTAAAAGGCGTTGCCGTCAGGCGCGTATTGGCGGCCTTAAACTGCGCCAGCCACGCGCTAAACGCCATGGGCTCCGCCGATAAAAACGTATCCAGCACCGCCGGGGTATAACGTCCGTCGCGGTTCATTATTACTAGCACCGCCGCGTGATAATCCCACGCCGGATAAAAACCGCCTTTCGGCCAGGCAAAACGGCTTCCACGCGCCGGTTGCAACGTGCCGCCTTTTAAGGGCCGGGCCGTTAAACGGTACAGCCGCAAATGGCCCCAATTTACATTTTTTTGCTTGCGCATTTGTTCGCGCAAGGCCCGCGCCACCACATAACTGCACGCATCACATTCTTTATCCGCCGGGCGGTACAAATACTCCATGCCGCCGCCGGAGTAGCGCCCGGAGGTTTTATCCAGTGCGCTTAAATCCGCCTTGGGGGTTTTGTATAAAACTACTTTTTGGGAGGCTTCCGCCTGGCCCGTATGCAAAATTTTGCCCAACCATTTTTTATCTTGCGCGGAAAGAGTATTTTTCCACCGGGGAGCCGCCCAAAAATAGCCGGCCCGGCCGTTGGCATCCGCACTGGCCGCCAGCGCACGCAAGAAGGCGCGCTCCTGTTGGTCTGTTTGCGCGCTTTGCGCCGGATAGGCGGGGAGCTTTTTTTGGGTGGCGAAAAATCTGGCCAGTTGGGTTTTTATTTCCTTTTTGTGTTTTTCATAAATGCCGGAGGCCGAACGCACATCAAACGGCGTGTTTAACATTTCAAAATTATCCAACGCCCCCAAATAATTAACATCCAGCCGCCCGGGAACGGCGCCGCCGTATGCCGCCTGGGAAACATACATTTGGTATAAATAAAACGCCACGGCGCGCACCTCGGAAGACGAATCAAACGTTTCCACTAATTTTTCCCAGGTGCCCGGTTGCGCATAGACCGTATTTTTAGGGAAGTAATAGCGCATAAAGGTTAAGCGCCCCATGCCCGTATCTTGCCGGACAGCCGCACTCCCCCGCACCTGCTGTTGCAAGGCCGCCCAAAAGCTCACCGGCGCCGCCCCTGCATTTACAGCCAGGCACGCTACTGCTATCAAACCCCATATCATTTTGCATTTATACATACTTTTAGTATAGGAAACAATTCGCCCGGATACAACCCCCTGTTTTTATAAAGCGCCGGAACGGATTTTTTTTATTATAATATAGGGGAAGTTTTACTTTGTTTACAAAGGAGACCGGATATGTGGTATGGAATAGCTGCCCTACGCACCTTTGAACAATACGCATTGTTTGGCGTGTTGTTTATTGCGGTGCTGGGGCTTTTGTATGCGTGGTTTTTGCGCCGCCAAGTGCTGCGCGAAGACGCCGGCACCCCGGAAATGCAAAAAGTATGGGGAGCCATTCGGGAAGGCGCCAATGCCTACCTTAAAAGACAACTCAAAACTATTCTGCCTTTAATCGGGCTTTTGACGGTTTGTCTTTTCTTGTCCGTTTATATCGTTCCCGTATCGCAAGATTCGTTGGAACGCTTTGCCGGTTTATCCCCCGACACCGTTAAACTGATTGCCGCTTTCGGGCGTGCCGGTGCCTTTATTTTGGGGGCGGTGTTCTCTTTACTGGTGGGGCAGTTTGGTATGCGTATTGCGGTGGATGCCAACGTGCGCGTAGCGGCGGCCAGCAAACGCAGTTTTGGGGACGCGCTTAAAATTGCCTACCGGGCCGGAACCGTTACGGGTATGTTGACGGACGGACTCGGGCTATTAGGCGGCACACTTATTTTTATTATTTTTGGTATTGCCGCGCCGGATGCGCTGTTAGGCTTTGGCTTTGGCGGAACGCTACTGGCGCTGTTTATGCGTGTGGGCGGCGGCATTTACACCAAAGCGGCCGACGTGGGCGCGGACTTAGTGGGTAAAGTGGAAGCCGGTATTCCGGAAGACGACCCCCGCAACCCCGCCGTTGTGGCCGATTTGGTGGGCGATAATGTGGGCGATTGCGCCGGTATGGCCGCAGATATTTTTGAATCGTACGAAGTGACGATTGTTTCCGGCCTGATTTTGGGGATTACCCTTTGGCGCATTACGGGCCACCACGAATGGATTGTCTATCCGCTCCTGGTGCGCGGGATTGGGGTGCTTTGCTCCATTATTGGTACTTATGCGGTCAAAGACTCCAAACGCACCGCCGGCAACGCCATGAAAGCCATTTTTAAGGGCTACACCATTTCCGCCATTATTTCCGTGGCGATTTTCGGCGTACTGGCTTACTATTATATGGCCGGAGTGCCCGGCGGCTGGTGGCGCCCGTTTGCCGCCACGACCATCGGCATTTTACTGGCCATTACCATTGACCGCCTGACCGAATATTTTACCGGGACGGACAAAAAACCTGTACAGGAAATTAAAAAATCCACCGCTACGGGTTCCGCCACCACTATTTTATCCGGCTTGGCCGTCGGCTTTGAATCGGCCGTATGGAGTACGCTGGTGATTGCGGGCGCGATTTTCCTGTCCGTAATTATTTTCGGCTCCATAGACGGCTTAACCGCCGCCGAACAATTCACGTTCATCCTGTACGGCGTGGCTATGACGGGTATTGGGATGCTCACCTTAACCGGCAACAACGTGGCTATGGACTCGTTCGGCCCGATTGCCGACAACGCCAACGGCATTGGAGAAATGGCCTGGCACGGTAAAGACGATAAAGACACCCAAAAAGCCCGCCAAATCATGGCCGACTTGGACGGCGTAGGAAACACCACCAAAGCCATTACCAAAGGGGTGGCTATCGGCTCGGCCGTTATTGCGGCAGTAGCGTTGTTTGCCTCTTATATGGTGGACGTAAGCAACGTACAAAAATTACTGAACGAAGCCTGGGCCTCCGCCGGAGAAAATAAGGCGCTGGAACTACTCTCCCAAGTGGGGATTGTGGTTTCCAATCCTACGGTGTTTGTGGGCATGCTGATTGGCGGCGCGTTGCCGTGGTTATTTTCGTCCTTTGCCATTAACGCCGTCAGCCGGGCCGCCGCGCTGATTGTGGAAGAAGTACGCCGCCAATTTAAGGGCGGGGTATTGGAAGGCAAAACCAAGCCGGATTACACAAACGCGGTAAACATTTCCACCGTGGCCGCCCAGAAAGAGCTGATTGTACTGGCGGTACTGGGCATTGTTTCCCCCATTGTGGTTGGGCTTACCTTTGGGGTAGAAGCCTTGGGCGGATTTTTAGCCGGGATTATCGTTTCCGGGCAGTTGCTGGCGGTGTTTATGTCCAACGCGGGCGGCGCGTGGGATAACGCCAAAAAAGTGGTGGAAGACGAACCCACAGACCTTGCCGCCAACACAGGCAAAGGCTCCGAACGCCACAAAGCCAGCGTGGTGGGCGATACGGTGGGCGACCCCTTAAAAGATACCGCCGGGCCGGCCGTCAACCCGCTGATTAAAGTGGTAAATATGGTGGCCGTTATTGTGGCCCCCATTGTGGTTAATTACCACAATACATTCACCCCGCTCGGCAAGTGGGGTTGGGTGACGGTTATTTTCCTACTGGCTGTACTCAGCTGGGCGATTTTATCCAGCAAAAAGCCGGCGCAGGATTTAACCTCCCGCAAATAAGTTTCCCGGGGCCCATACAGGGCCCCGGTTTTTTTGCTACCATAAATACATGGGAATAGGAATTTTAATCCTTTTATTGGCCGCCGGAGCGGGTTATTATAAATACAGCCGCACCCGCACGGCGCGCTTGCGCGCGTGGAGCAAAGAGCAACAGGCGTTGTTTGAGCCCCGCCGCGAACGCTTGATTACCGCGCTCAATGCGGACAAACTTGAATTTTTCCGTTTCCATACGCCCCGGTTTTTCCGCGTATGCACCCTTTCCAACAATGCCGCTTTTATGCGCCTGGCGGATGCTTTCGGCACGCCGGGCGGCCCCGCGTTTATGCCGGACGGCATTACGGTTTTGGCGGCGGAGTTCCGCACGCGCAGTTTCCCCACCTTAAAAATAGCGCCGCGCCCCGGCTTATTTGCCCACAGCCAATATCCGGCCGTAAAAACGAACATAGCGGAAATTGACCGCGCCTATGCTTTATACACGCCGGACCGGGAAGCCGGCAAATTATTAACCCCTTTTCTTATCCGCTTATTAAAAACCCGGACAGCCCTGTATTTGGAAACTTTCGGCAACGCGGTGGTGTATCACGAAAGCCGCCTTTTAACGCCGCAGGAATGTTCCGCCTTGCATAGCCGCGTGTTGCACTTAACCAGTGAATGGCAACCCCTTTCAGCACCGCAGGTTTCCTCCCCCAAAACGGCGCAGGCTCCGGCGGAAGATGCCGTTTTAATCAAAGCGCAGAGTATGTTAAATGCGCTTGCTCCGCATGCGGGTAGCCCCGCTCCGGCCCGCAGTAAACTTTCCGGCGCGGGCGGGATTATCCTGCTTTTACTGGTGCTAGCGGTGCCCGTAGTGGCGTGGCTGCTACTTAAAAATCTGCCGCATTAAAAACTCCCCGCGCAAAACGCGGGGAGTTTTATAAGGCAACGCTTGAAAATGCTTACTTTTCCGCTATTCCCAATCCTTTCAAAAATGCCTTATTATTGTACGGACGGCCGAGGAATTTTTCCACCATTTCGTTTTCGTCCCATACGGTGCCGGGCGTATAAATGTATTTGCGCAAATCGGCCCCCAGTTGGGCATTATCCAACCCCTCTTTTTCAAAGCGGGAGAAAATATCCTGCGCAATCACCAAAGACCACGCATACACATAATACCCCACATCATACGGGTCCGTTAAGGACATAATATGCCCGAAACTGGCCTGCGGATAAGTACCCCGCGCCATGGGAATACCCGTAATATCTTTCATCATTTTGCCGTACAGGCGGGTGGTGTTTACCCGGTGCGGGGCGGCGTGGGCCTCCAAATCAAACTGGCCCAAAAAGTTCTGGCGGATAAAGGCCGAGGCTTCGCCCGCGTGGCGGGATTTTACCAACGCGTTAATCAGTTCGTCCGGCAGTTTTTCCCCGGTTTTATAGTGGGCGGAAATCTGCTTGAGAACGGCCGGGTTCCAGGCCCAATTTTCCAACAGTTGGGAGTGGGCTTCTATGTAATCCCACGCCACGTTATCCCCGGTTAAACTGGCGTATTTGGACGTTGCCAAGGACATTTGCAAAACGTGCCCGAACTCGTGGAACAGCGTTTCCACCTCGCTATGCCCCAGTAAAGAAGGCACGCCGTTGCCCGCCGGGGAAAAGTTCGCCGCAATCACCACGCCGGGCGTTTGATACGTTCCGTCCGGCAGTTGGAAACGGTCCACAAAAGACCACGTTGCCGCGTGCGTATATTTGCCGTCGCGCGGGAATAAATCCATATAAAAATGGGAAATTACTTCCCCGTTTTTGCTGTCTTTAATCAGCCAGGTTTGCACGTCCGGGTGCCACGCGGGCAGAGCGGCTTTTTCAAACGTCAGGCCGAACAAATGCCCAAAGGTGGCAAACATTCCATTTATTACGGTATCCGTTGGAAAGTATTCCTTAATTTTTTCGTCATCTACCTGAAAATGCGCCTTTTTATACTGGTTGGCCCAATAGCCCAGTTCCCAAGCGTTTAACACAGTGGAACGGGTGCCCAGCGTATCGTTTTTCAGTTGAAGGTATTGGGCGGTTTCCGCTTGTGCAAGCGGCGTAATTTGCGTTTGCAAATCTTTTAGGAAAGCTCTTAACCGCGCCTGCGTTTTAGCCATACGCACCGGCAGTACAAAGTCCGGATACTCGGCATACCCCAACAGGGCCGCCTGCTTACGGCGCAATACTAAGGTATCTTCCAACAGTTTTACGTTTTCCTTCCCCCCGCGGCGGGCAAATTTATATTGCAGGCGGCGGCGGGCTTCTTCGTCCTGCGCGTTCGCCATAAAAGGGTTATAATCCGGGTATTTTAAGGTGACTATATATTTACCGTCGGCCGTTTTTTCCAAACGGTTGATAAACGTTTCGCTCATCCCTTTCAGTTGGGCTTTGGTCAGGGGCAGTTCGTCTTTGTAATTATTCAAATTTACATTGTAGCGGGTGATTTTTTCAAGCCGGGCATCATTTAAGCGCAAATACTTTTTCAGCTTGCTGTCCGGTAAAGACATCCCCGCCCGCTCGTACTTTTGGAGCCACTTTTCCAACAGGCGCGCTTCTTCGTGCGCCAAGGGTTGTTTTTGGTCCGCATATTCTTTTAAGGCGCGGTACACATCCCGCCGGGCAAATACGGCGGCTTTGGTTTGGCTTCCCACCGTTTCCAACCGCGCGGCGGCTTCCCGCACGGCAGAATCTTTATGAAAATACGCCAGGAGCGATAAATTTTTAGGCACAAACCAATAATTGGTGTAGGCTGTTTCCAGGGCCAGCACCGTATTTTGAAAGGTGCGCTCCGCGGCGGCCACTTGCGTTAAAGCCCCCAGGTTGGCATCCAATTCCTGCCGGGCGGAAGATTCCAGCGCGGCAATTTCCTGCGGGGTGTAATCAAAACGTAAATGCCCATCGGCAAACATTTTGCTGTAAGCGCCGGCAAACGCGGCGCACGGCAGCGTCAACGCCGCCAAAGAAGTTATTAATTTTTTCATAATTTTATTATAGAAAATTCTTCCGTTTCCGGCCCCGGGCAAACGCGTAATTTTCTATAATATGTATATGGAAAAAGAACAAGACGTGATTGTAGCCAAAAGTGCCGGGTTCTGCCCGGGTGTCAAACGCGCTATTGATAAAGTGCTGGAATTGGAAGCCGCCGGCAAAAAGCCCATTTATACCATTGGGCCGCTTATCCACAACAAACAAGTGACGGATATGCTTGCCGCCAAGCAGATTTCTTCCATCAACCACCCGCAGGAAGCGGCCGATAAAACCGGGGTTTTGGTTATCCGCGCCCACGGCATTACGCCCCAATTCCAGCAGGAAGTGACTTCCTGCGGTATGGAAGTGGTGGATGCCACCTGCCCGCTGGTTAAGCGCGCGCATGACGTCATTTCCAAATACGCACAGGAAGGCTACTCCACCGTAATTGTGGGGGACGGCGGCCACGCGGAAGTCATCGGCCTGCTAGGTTATACGCAAGGCAAAGGCGTGGTGGTATCCGGCCCGGAAGAAGCCCGCAAACTGCCCGCGTTTGATAAAGTAAATGTGGTTTCCCAAACCACCCAAAAAGAAAGCGTCTTTTACGAAACGGCCGAAATTATTAAAGCCAAAGCGGCGGTGTGCCAAATTTCCAACACCGTTTGCCAACCCACCAAAGACCGCCAAAAAGAAACGGTGGAACTTGCCAAAAATGCGGATTTAGTAATTGTGGTAGGCGGCAAACACAGCGCCAATACGGCGCGTTTGGCGCTTTTGTGCCAGGGGCTCGCCCCGCGCGTACTGCATATAGAAACGGAAGCGGAGCTTCAGCCGGAACAAGTCCTCCGCCCGCAGAAAATTTTTATTACCGCCGGGGCCTCCACCCCCAACTGGGTAATTGATAAAGTAGCCAACTGGGTGCGCGAAACCCGCCGCACCCGCAACCGCTTTGCGTGGACGGCCCGCTTAAAAGGCGCGTGGAATGCTTTTGTGCGCTCCTCTTTTTATACCGCGTTTGCCGCCATGGCTCTTACTTACGTTTGTATGAAACTGGAAGGAGCCAAAACGGATTGGACGTTATTAGCATTCTCGTGGTTGTTTATTTTCAGCCTGACGTCCGTAAACCGGGCGTTGGAAAATTCGTCCGCGCGGGCGGGCAAGGCCGCCTTGGCCGTCAGCTTAACGGCGTGCGCCGCGGCGCTGGGAATGGCGGCTACTGCCGGGTGGCAGGTGTTTTTACTGGCCTTGGCCTTTTTGGCGGCGGGGTTCTTCTATCCGTTCCGCCACGCGCTAAAATCCAAACTGCTTTCTTTCCCGGGAACAAAAGACGTGGTGACGGCCCTGGGGTGGGCGTTTGCATGTGCGTGGCTGCCCGCGTATGCCCATGGGTTGCCGTTCCAAAAAGCCACCTGTTTGGCGGTGTTTTATGCGGCACTGCTGGTGTTTATGCGCTCCGTCACGCTGGGGTTTTCGTCGGCCAATAAAGATTTAATGGTAGGGAAAGAAACTTTCTACAAAGCCTTTGGCATTACGGCTACCAAAGGGGCCGTGGCTTGCATGCTGGCCGCGCTTACGGGCGTACTGGCGGCGCTGTGGCTGATGCCATGGAAGCCTACACTGGTCGGTATGCTTTTAATAGGTAATTTGTATACCATTTATATTGTAATATATTATTATAGCCACCTTACGGTGCGCAGTGTACGGCAGGAAACTTTTATTGACGGACAATTTTTTATCTTATGGATTTTAAGTTATCTGTCCAAATATATGTAATGGAGGGGTGCAAATGAGTATTCATAAAATTGGTATTTTAACCGCCGGCGGAGATTGCCCCGGTTTGAACGCTGTGGTGCGGGCGGTAAGCAAAAACGCCTTGGGCCACGGGATTGAAGTTTTAGGTTTCAAAAACGGTTTTGACGGCCTGGTGCGCAACGAGTTCATCAACATTACCGACGAAACCGTATCTAACATTTTAACGCAGGGCGGCACCATTTTGGGCAGCAGTAATATTGCTAACCCGTTCAAATATACACTGCCGCCTTTCGGCACGCCGCAGGACCCGAAAGATTTGTCCTCCGTCGTTATGCACAATTTTAAGGAAAACCAACTGGATGCCTTAATTACCGTGGGGGGCGACGGCACGCTCCACATGTCCCAACAATTTGTGGACTTGGGTATGCCGATTGTAGCCGTGCCCAAAACCATTGATAACGACCTCTGCTCCACGGACCAGACCTTCGGCTTTGACTCCGCCTTGGCCATTGCCACGGAAGCCATTGACCGCCTGCACACCACCGCCCAAAGCCACCACCGGGTAATGATTGTGGAAACCATGGGCCGCTATGCGGGGTGGATTGCCCTGCGTTCCGCTATTGCGGGCGGGGGCGATATTGTACTGGTGCCGGAAATCCCGTACAATGATGAAGTGATTGTAAACCACATTTTGGAACGCCGCCGCAAAGGCAAAACGTTCAGCATTGTGGTAGCGGCCGAGGGCGCCAAAAACGAAGCCGGCGAACAAGCCGTCACCCGCACGGTGGCCGGCAGTACGGACCCTATCCGCCTGGGCGGTATTGCTTATAAATTAAGCCAAATGATTGAAGACAAAACGGGCATAGAATCCCGCGCGTGCGTGTTAGGGCACACCCAACGCGGCGGCACGCCCACGGCATTTGACCGCTGGCTTTCCACCCTTTACGGTGCCAAAGCTATGGATATGATATTGGAAGGCAAATTCGGCTATATGGCCAGTTTGCACGCTTTCAAAATGGAAGAAGTAAAAATAGCAGATGCTATTGCCCAATTAAAACGTGTGGACCCGCAAGGGCCCGAAGTAAAAGCCGCGCTGGAAGTAGGCATGAGCTTCGGTTCCACCCAAATCGGTTAAGGAGCCAACATGAACGAACCTTTAGATATTATTTACGGTATTCACCCGGTTATGGAGGCGTTGCGCAGTAAAAAACGCAATGTGACCCAACTGTATGTGACGGACGGCAAGGCCGGACACCGCCAAGTGGAAGAAATTATCCGCCTGGCCAAAAGAAACAGTGTAAAAGTGGACCGCATTGAGCCGCGCGTACTAGATAAGCTGACCCACGGGGCCAACCACCAGGGCGTGTTGGCAAAAATCCAGCCCATTAAGCTCATGAAACTTTCTACCGCCATGTACGAAGCCGACGGCAATAAAAAAGACCTTTGGCTGGCCGTGGACGAAATGACCGACCCGCAAAACCTGGGGGCCATTATCCGCAGTGCGGCGTGTTTGGGGTTTTCCACCATTATTTTGCCGCAACGGCGCACGGTGGGCATTACGCCGGCCGTCTATAAAGTGGCCTGCGGGGCGATTGAAAACATCAACATTGTGGAAGTGGCCAACTTAAATACCGCCTTAACGGACTTGAAAGAAGAAGGCTTCTGGGTATACGGGGCGGATATGGACGGACAACCCATTACCGAAACCGATTATGCCTCTCCCGCCGTGCTGGTTATTGGCAGTGAGGGTTTTGGTATCCGCGAAAAAACAGCCGAAAACTGCGACCAAATTGTTTCTATCCCGCAAAAAGGCGGGGTGGAAAGTTTGAACGCCTCTGCCGCCGCCAGTATCATTATGTATGATATGATGGCTAAAGTACAATTAAAAAAATAAGTTTTATCTGTACGGTAAATAAAAATGCGCCCCGGGATTTACCCCCCGGGGTGTTTTTTATTTTAGGCGGACGGCCTGTTTTGATTTTCCGCCACTTTGCCGCCTTGTTGCGCCCGGAGTGTTTTTTAGGTGGACGGCTTACCTGTTTCCATTCTTCCGCTTTTCGGCCTTGCCGCTCCCGGGCCGCCCGCCCCGCCATAAAAAAGGCCCCAAGCGGGGCCTGTTGCAAAAGCAGTACGCGGGCTATCAGCCGGCGCAACCGCAATCGGCGGTAATGTATTTCATATCCAGGCCGATGTCTTCCAAATCCTGTTCGTGTTCCACCTCATCTTGCAAGATTTTGCGCAGTATATGGGCGGTAAGCAGGTCTTTATCTTTTACCATTTCCAATAATTTATTGTATACTTCAATGGCGCACCGCTCCCCCTGTAAATTTTGGGCCAAAATGGCTTTGGAGTCCTCATCTTCCGGCACTAAATAGCCGCAAGTGCTTTCTTTGTACCACTCTTTAGGCGAAAGTACCGGGGTTCCCCCGAGTTCCAAAATACGCTTGGCAAGCATTTCGGCGTGTTCTAATTCTTCGGCGGCATGTTCTTCCATTTCCGCAATCAAGCGCGAGGCGGCCATACCGCTTACCACCTTGGCCCCTATCCAATATTGGTAATAGGCCAACCATTCATCACAATAGGCTTTGTTTAAGGCGTGGATTAACTCACGAACGTTTAGCCCGGCTCTGTGTACGATTTCTTTTCCTTTCATTCCCATAATTTACCCCTCCTGTATATGCGCCGGAATATGGCTGAAAATGCCCGGCGTATACCTTATTGTATAATTCCGGCCGCATTTGGCAACCCGGTAAAAAAGGTTAGAAAGTGCCTCTCCCCTGGCCGCGCAGGAGAAAACCGTTTGTTTTGCGCTCTATTTTAGTTATAATAAAAGGAAAACCCGGCCTTTAACCCCACGCAAACGGAGATTTTTTATTATGCCCAGACGCGACAAAGTAAATTATTATTTGGATTTAGCGGATGTTGTTTCCAAACGCTGTACCTGTTTACGCCGCCATTACGGAGCCGTGATTGTAAAAAATGACGAAGTGATTTCCACCGGCTATGTAGGCGCGCCGCGCGGGCGTAAAAACTGTACGGATTTGGGCTACTGTATCCGCCAGCAAATGAATATCCCCCGCGGGGAACGCTACGAACTCTGCCGCAGTGTACACGCGGAAGCCAACGCCATTATCAGCGCGCCGCGCGATAAAATGATTGGCGCCACGCTCTATTTATCCGGGCGGGAGGCGGACTCCGGCGCTTATATCCACCATTCCAACAGTTGTTCTATGTGCAAGCG